>JBFFIS010000001.1:0-29679 GCA_041556375.1 Desulfurivibrionaceae bacterium
ACACCCGGTTCCAGGCCTTGGAGGTTTTTGACTCCACCCAGAGAAAGGGGGCGCCGGTGTCGCTGCCGCGCTTATGGCAACTCTGGCACAGGCTCTTGAATGTCTTGCCGCCCTGGCCCCAGGAGCTGCTCGCCCATTCCAGGGGGCCATCGCCAATGACCCTGCAGGTCTTGGTGGTTTCATCATAACGGGTTTCAGGGCGGGCCTGGGCCTGGGTGGCGAGCCCTACTATCAATAAAACAACCAGTGCTATTGCTGCTCCCTGCTTCATGGTTACCTCCTCTCGTGCCGTTGGCATAAGAGTACCCCGTGGCCCCTTGCTGACGACAAAAATAATTGTACTAATCAGTACAATAAGATAACCTCGGCAAAGAGGGAGTCAAGTTTTTTGTAATGATCGGTAAAGAATGAGGGTTGGGTCAGCAATGGGTAGAGCAAGACAGTTTGATGAAGATACGGCCCTGGCGGCGGCCATGCATCTCTTTTGGGCCAAGGGCTATGCCGCTACCTCCCTGCAGGATCTGGAAGAGGCCACCGGCCTGAAGCGCACCAGTATCTACAACACCTTTGGCAATAAGCGCCGCATCTTTCAAAAGACCCTGGCCCTCTACCGCCTCCAGGTGGAAGAGTTGCTGACCACCATCATGGCTGAGGCCCCGACCTGCAAGGAGGCCATGGCGCGCTGGTTTGCGGCGGTTATCGATATGCATTTTAGCAAGGAAAAGCCAGGGGGCTGCCTGATGATTCTCTCTGTGTTGGAGGGTGGTCAGCACGATCAGCAAACCAAGGATATGGCCGCTGCCCTCTTTCACAAGGAGCGCGATCTGGTAGAGGCCCGTCTGCAGAGGGGGGTTGCTGAGGGTGAACTTGCCGAGGATTTTGACTGCCGGGCCGTGGCCGCTACCATTGCCGCGGCTAGCTCAGGCATCATGGTTCTGGCCATGGCCGACTATCCACGGGAAGCCCTGGAAGGCATTGGTCGCACCAGCCTCGGGCTCCTGGGTCAGGACTGAGGCCTTCCGGGCTAAGGCGAGGAAATTATTTCACTTTTCGATCGCCAATAGAATATACTGGTCCGCATACTAAGAGTAGGTCCGGGCTCGGCCAAAGAACAATCCTCCGGCCGCGACCACCCCTTTGCCAATCCTCAAGCGGAGTAGCCCATGCCCCTTTCACCGCAGCTTATCTGGTTTCTTGTCGGCGTCGCCTTTCTGATAGGCGAAATGGCCTTACCCGGCTTCATCCTCATCTTTTTTACCGCCGGTAGCTGGATTACCGCCCTCGTCACCTTGACGACCAATATCAGCGTTACCGGCCAGGTCATCGTCTTTGTTGTTAATTCACTCATTTTGCTCTTTGCCCTGCGGAGATACAGCCTCAAGACCTTTAAGGGCACGACCCGCGATGATGTTGATGATCGCTATATGGACGCGAAAATAGGTCAGACGGCCCAGGTTACCAAGGCCATCAGCCCCCATGTGGCCGGCGAGATCAAGGCCATGGGCAGTTTCTGGCGGGCCGTTGCCGACGAGGATATTGCCGAGGGCAGCGCCGTTATCATTGACAGCCAGGCCTCGGAAGATAGCCTCACCTTCAAAGTAAAACCTTTATAATAAAGAACTAAGGAGAGAAAGATGGGAGAATCATTAGTTGTTGTTGGTGTCATTGCGGTCATCATTATTGTCCTGCTGATCAAAACCGCCATTATTGTGCCCCAGCGCTCCGAGTTCATTGTCGAGCGCCTCGGTAAGTACAGCAAGACGCTGGGGGCCGGATTTCATATCCTCATCCCCTTTCTTGATAATGTCGCCTACCGGCGCTCCCTCAAGGAACAGGTGGTCGACATTCCCTCCCAGGATTGTATCACCACCGATAATGTCTCGGTGTCGGTGGATGGTGTCCTCTACCTCCAGGTCATGGACAGCAAGCGCTCGGCCTATGGCATTGACGACTATCATTTCGCTGCCAGCCAACTGGCCCAGACCTCGCTGCGCTCGGTGATCGGCAAGATTGAGCTTGATCGCACCTTTGAGGAGCGTGAGACCCTGAACCAGAAGGTGGTCAGCGCCATTGACGAGGCCGCTCAGAACTGGGGTATTAAGGTGCTGCGTTACGAGATTAAGGACATTACCCCGCCCCGCAGCGTTATGGATGCCATGGAAAAACAGATGAAGGCCGAGCGCGAAAAGCGGGCCACCATTGCCACCTCCGAGGGTGACAGGCAGTCGCGCATCAACCGGGCTGAGGGCCTGAAGCGCGAGGCCATTGCCGTTTCTGAGGGTGAGAAGGAGAAGAGGATCAACGAGGCCGAGGGCCAGGCCAAAGAAATTGAACTGGTGGCCCAGGCCACAGCCGAAGGTATCAGGAAAATTGCCGAAACCTTGACCCTCTCAGGCGGTGAAACCGCGGCCAATCTCCGCGTCGCCGAAAAGTATATCGCTGAATTCGGTAACCTGGCCAAGCAGAATAATACCATGATCATTCCCTCCAACCTTGGCGATGTCGCCGGCATGGTGGCCACCGCCATGTCTGTTCTCGGCCAGGGTAAACAGGCCGAACAGACCGTGCAGCTCTAAGGTGGAAGGGTAGGCGGGCTCAGCTAGAGCAGCCACGAGGGGCAGATAGCCTCCTTTTGGCTGCTCCGTGGACGCCTCAACAACCACCAGAGGCCTTTATAGTCACCTGACAAAAACATGTATCTGTGCGGTGTCGATAACGGCAAGGGGCTTTTCATTACCGACTTGACAGCCATGTCGGCCACGACATAGGCTGGAAAAAGAGGGGCCGGGTGCCAAGATCAATTTGAACCAGGCATGGAAGATATGAAGAAGTTTCTTGTTGTTTTTTTGATAAGCTTCAGTGTGCTCAGCTGGTTACCGGCGGCGCAAAAAGCCTGGGCCCACGAGCCCGTCAACGTCATCAAGTTTGGGGTCTTTCCCTATAAATCACCGCGGACCATTGTCAAGCTCTTCTCACCTATTGCCAAACGGCTGGAAAAGGCTCTCGGCTTGAAGGTGCAGCTGGTCACCGCCCCTGATTTCCAGACCTATGTTGCCCGGGGTAAACTTGGTGACTATGACCTGGCCCTGCCCTGCGTTAATTGTTTTTTTCAGATTCAGGCCAGCGGCTATACGGTCATTGCCAAGGGTGAACCATCTTTCCATGGCGGCACCCTGGTCCGCAAAGACAGCGGTATCGATTCCCTTGAGCAACTCAAGGGTAAAAAAATTGCCTCCATCGGCAAGCATTCCTATGCCGGCTACCTGTTTATGGTTGAACAGCTTCATGCAAGGGGTATTGTCGCCAAGGACGAGGTGGAGTTTCATTTTCTTGGCAAGCTGGACACCGTTATCTACGGTGTTCTCAATAAAAAATATGATGCGGGCACGGTACGCCGCGATGCCTTGGAGAGCCCGATTTTTAAGGATCTGCAAGAGGACCTCACGTTCATTTCCACCTCCGCGCCCATCCCCCAGTTCCCCTTTGTGGTCAAAAAAGATATGGCGCCTGACCTGGTTGCCAAAATTCGCCAGGTTCTCACCTCTTTCAGCATGGATAATGCCGACGACAAAAAGGTCTTGCAGAGTTTGCGTCTCACCCACATAGGCCCGGCAGTGGACGGCGATTATGCTGCCTTTCGGGTCAAGTTGCACCAGACCCAGGAGCTTTTACGTTAACCATGTCCTTTCGCCTTCGTTATCATCTCGTCCTCTATGTCTCTATTCTTACCTTTTTGCTCACTGCGGCAATTGTCAGTCTCTATACCAATCGTCTTAAGGAGCACGCCCTCAAGGGGCTTACCCAATACGCCCGTACCATTACGGTCAATACGTCGTTTTCCCTTGCCGACCACCTCTTTGCTGAAAATTATGCGCCCTTGCAGGAGTTTGTTCAGGAGTTTTCGTCGCGGGTGAATGTTGAGGCCATTGAGATAAGTGATATGCACGGCACTATTCTCGCCGCCTCTGATATTGCCAAGCTGGCCACTCATATGGGGCCGGATCATGATAATACCTGTCTGCCTGTGGAGCAGGATGATATCTGTGTCTACCTCGCCACCGACATGGAGCAACTGGTAGTGACCGCGCCTATAGCTATTGAGGATGTTCAGCTCGGCCGGGTACGGGTCTATCTGACCACGAAAGATATGCTGGCCTATGTTGCCGATGTTCAGCGCCAAGGTATTTTAACCGGCTTTTTGTGTTGGCTTTTTGCCATGCTTCTCGGCTTTTTTACCCTGGAAAGGCTGACCAAGCCGATGCGCAACTTTGTCAAGGTCACCGAGAGCATCAGCCGTGGCGAGTTTGATGTCGAGCTGCCGAAAACAAAGTGGGTCCTGGAGCTCGACAAATTTTCAGAGGCCTTGGGGGTGATGGCCAAAGCCATTGCCCACCGCGAACAGGAGTTGATGAAATCCGAAGAAAAGTTTCGCCACCTCTTTGAGCGGGCCTTGGAAGGGTTTTTTGTCGCTGACAGTGGCGGGGCGATTTTGGATGTCAATCCGGCCTGTGTTGCCATGCTGGGCGCCGATAGGGAAGAGGAGCTGCTGGGCTGTAATCTTTTTGAAGACCTCTTTCTTGACAACGACCATGTCCGTGCCTTTCAGGAAAAGATCGCCAGTCAGGGTTTTGTCAAAGGCTTTGAGCTCTTTATGCAGAAGATCAACGGCGAGGCCATCATCGTCTCTCTTTCCTGCCATGCCGTAGAAGGGGGGGAGGCCTCAACTATCACCTATGAGGGGATGGTGCGGGATATTACGGCCCAGAAGGAGGCCGAGCAGGAGGTGGTGCGGATAGGTAACTACCTCAACAATATAATTGAATCTATGCCCTCCATGCTCATTGCCGTGGACGAGAACAGCATTATCACCCAGTGGAATTCCGCCGCCTATCAGCTCTCGGGAATAGCCTCTGCCCAGGCCATTGGCCGGCGGATCTGGGATATTGTCCCCTTTTTCCAAAAGTACAGCGACCATTTCGCCGAGATAAGCAGATGCCGCCAGCCAGTAAAACTGCCGCGCGAACAGATGAGCGACGGCAGCGAACGTATCTACAATATGACCCTCTTTCCCCTGGTTGCCAACGGCACCAGCGGCATTGCCATCCGCCTTGACGATATCACCGAGCTCGAGTCCAAGGAGCAGCAGCTCCGCCAGGCCCAGAAGATGGAGTCCATCGGCACCCTGGCCGGCGGCCTGGCCCACGACTTCAATAATGTCTTGGGGGGTATCCTCGGTAACCTTTCGCTCATGCAGTTTCGGTTGGATGCCGGCGAAGAGATCAACAGCGATAAGCTCCAGGAATATCTGGATAGAATGACCGTGGCCGGCAATCGGGCTGCGGACATGGTTCGCCAGCTCTTGACCCTTTCCCGCCAGCAGAAGATCGACCTGGTACCGGTCAACCTCAACCTGTCCATCAAGCATGTCAGGAAGATCTGTGAAAATACCTTTGATAAATCGGTGGAAATTGTCTGCCATCCGGCCCAACAGGAGGCGCGGGTGCTCGCCGATCCCACCCAGATTGAGCAGGTGGTTCTCAACCTCTGCATAAATGCCGGCCATGCCATGACCCTCATGCGCGACAACGAGCCCTGGGGCGGCACGCTCACCATGGGCCTGGAGTTGATTGAGGTCGATGACGCCTTTCGCAAAACCCATCAGGAGGCCAGTGCTGACAGCTACTGGCGGTTGTCGGTGAGCGATACCGGCGTGGGCATGAGCACCAAGACTGTCTCGAAGATATTCGATCCCTTTTTCACCACCAAAGAGCAAGGCAAGGGCACGGGCCTTGGCCTGGCCATGGCCTATAATATCATCAAGCAGCTGGGAGGCTTTATCGATGTCTACTCCGAGGTCGGCCTTGGCTCAACCTTTGTTGTCTATTTGCCGCTTCTGACTCAAGACCTGAAGCCGGTTGAGGTCGGCCATCAAGAGGCGACGGCAGCAGGGCAGGGCGTTGTGCTGGTGGTTGATGATGATGACCTGATGCGGGAAACGGCCACCGAGATTCTCGAGTCGGTGGGCTATACGGTGCTGACCGCCAAGAACGGGCAGGAGGCTGTTGAGCTCTACCGGGAGCAGCAGGAGAGTATTGACGTTGTCATCCTTGATATGGTGATGCCTGTCTTGTCAGGCAGAGAGGCGTATCTGGAGATGTGCAAGATCAACAGTATGGTCAAGGTGGTACTGGTTTCCGGCTTCCGGCGTGATAGCCGTATCGAGGAGATTCTACAGCTTGGCGTTAAGAGTTTCCTGCAAAAACCCTATACCATGCAACGGCTGGCCAAGGCAGTTCAGGAGATCATCACCTCTTCGTAAATGAAGGACGATGGCCTGGCCAAGCGTACTCTGCTTTCTTCCCCAAAAAACACAGACGAGAAATGGCCGCCAGGCCGCGCTGTTCACCGGCTCTTTCGGGCCCAGGCCAGGGTTTTGATGAGGATGATGATGGTCAGCATCAGCAGGGTGGAGACGCCGGCTAGGCCTTGATAGACGGCGGGGAAACCCCAGGATGTCTGGACCAGGCCTACCATTTTGACGCTAAGCGCCCCCACCCCGAAGGTAAGGATGAACTTCATGCCATAGGCCGAGCTCAGGAAGTTGGCCGGGGTCAGGCGGGCCACCAGGGTGTTTTCCAGGGGCTGCATGCCGAGCAGGAAAAAGCCGTGGATCATGGCAAAGAAGACCAGCATGCCGTTGGCGCTAGCAGCCATGGCCAGGGCCATGGGAATGGTGAGCACATGAAAAAGCAGGTAGCCGCTGGTCAGCCGAAAGCGTTCGCCCACCCAGCCACCGGTGTACTGGCCGGCCATACCGACGAAGTAGATGAGCGAGGTTAGAAGAGTGGCCACCACATTGGCCGAGCCCAGGCCGCCGGTGAGGTTGGTCAGAGAGTGGTAGAGATCGCTGTTTTGTAGTTCAAAATAGGCGGGTAGGGTCACCGAGGTGCCGCGGTAGACAATGCCGCCCAGGGTCATGGCCAGCAGCAGGACGACAAAGGCGGCCAGAGAGTTGCCCTGGTTCTTTTTGGTGTTTGCCACGGCGCCTCCGGACTCGGCGCTGCTTAAGGCCAGGAGAATAAGACCGAGAAGGTTCATGAAGCCGAGCACCACATAGACCATGCGGGTGCCCCAGAAATAGTTGACCGTGCCTGCCAACAGCGGCGCAATGGCCAGGCCGAGGTTGCCGAACATGCCGTTATAGGCCATGCCGCGGCTGGTGTTTTTTACCTCTTTGGCAATCCAGCCCAGGCCGGCCGGATGATAGATTCCAGAAAAAAGGCCGATACCGGCCAGGGCCAGCCAGAGCACATCAGGGTTGCCGATATTGGCAGCAGCCCAGAAGCCGCAAAGGCCGGCGCCCAGGTGGAAAATGCCGAGCAAACGGCGGGGCCCGAAACGGTCGGCGGCCAGGCCCCAAGGCAGGGCAGAGAGGCCAAAGAGCAGGTACATCCAGAACGACAGGGCCAGGGTGGTGGTCAGGGAGTATTGCAGAGAACCGGCCAGGGGCAGGAGCACGGCTGGAAAGACCAGCATATTAAAATGGCTCATGAAATGACCAAAGCAGGTCACGCCAAGGATTGACTGTTCGCGGCTGTTCATGGCTGCTCACTTAACCTCAAAGTCCCTGGTTGTCCATAATTTTGTTGGTGACCCGGCGGCCAAGAACTGGCATTATAATGGCCCCTTTGCCTGTGGGCTCTGTAGGATTTTTTAAACATCATGACGATTATGTTCGACGCCAAATGACCTCTTCTGTTCCCTGTAAAATCGATCTTAAAAACCTCACCCTGCCACAACTCGGCGATTTTCTTGCAAGTCTCGACCTGCCTGCCAGCCGTGGCCGCCATATCTTGGCCTGGCTGATGCGGCCCGGTAACCATGATCTCAGCGCTATGGCCGAGGTCAAAAAAGAGATTCGCGACCGCCTCAGGGCCACGGCGACAATCAGCCGCTTGACGCCGATGACGGTGGAGGTCTCGGCGGACGGCACTCGGAAGTATGCCTTTGCCCTTGCGGATGGCGAAATCATTGAAAGCGTCCTTATTCCCGAAGGCGATCGCCACACCCTCTGCGTCTCCTCCCAGGTGGGCTGCGCCATGGCTTGTGCCTTTTGTCTCACCGGTCGTCTGGGATTTAAGCGCAACCTTCTGCCGGCTGAGATTGTCAATCAGGTACTGGCGGTCATAGAGGACATGGTGGCCCGGGGCCTTGAGCGTGGCACCCATCGTGAGTTTATCAACAACCTGGTCTTTATGGGGATGGGCGAACCCCTGGCCAATTACGACAATCTGATCACCGCCTTGACCATCCTCATGGCCGAGGAGGGCCTCGGCTTTACGGCGCGGCGGGTGACTGTTTCCACCTGTGGCATTGCCCCGCGGATTGTTGACTTGGGCCGCGATGCCCGGGTCAATCTGGCCATCTCCCTGCATGCCGCTGATGATGGCATCCGCAGCGAGCTGATGCCGGTGAACAGGACCTATGGCCTTGATACGCTGCTGGCTGCCTGCCGCGAGTATCCCCTGGGAAAAAAAGGGCGTCATTTTGGTGGAGTATATTCTCATTAAGGATGTTAATGATTCCCTGGCCCAGGCCCAGGAGCTTGCCGTCAAGCTGGCGGATATGCCCTGTCGGATAAATCTGTTGCCCTATAACGAGAGTGACGACTTGGCCTTTGCTCGGCCTGAAGAACAAACGATCCTGGCCTTTCAGAAGGTGCTGCGCGATGCCGGTTTTACCACCCTGGTGCGCCAGAGCCGCGGCAGCGATATCTCCGCCGCCTGTGGTCAGCTCGCTGGCAAGGCAGATCTGCAGAAATAACCATGATGTGAACGGAAAATCAGGCATGGAAGGCACGGAAAAGTAAAAAAACGTGGCTGAAAAGAAGAGAAAATAAGGAGTACGAATGGCTGTAAAGAAAAAATTCTACGCCATTGCTGCCGGCCGTAAGCCCGGTATCTATACAAAATGGCCGGATGCCCAGGCCCAAGTCATGGGGTTTGCCGGAGCCAAATATCAGGGCTTTGCCACCGAGGCCGAGGCTGAGGCCTGGCTCAAAAATCCGGTTTATGCAGCCTCAACCGCCAAGAGCAGCAAGGGCTCGACAAAATCTGCCCCTCCTAAGGCCGCCAAAGAGGGGGAAATTGTTATCTATACCGATGGCGGCGCCCGCTTTAACCCCGGGCCCGGGGGCTACGGCGTTGTTATGATGGAAGGCGACAAACGCCTGGAGTTTACCGGCGGCTACCGGCTCACCACCAATAATCGTATGGAGCTTATGGGCTGCATCGTTGCTCTGCGCCAGGTGAAAAAGCGGCAGAAGTCGGTAACCCTCTACTCCGATTCCCAGTATGTGGTCAACGGGATCACCAAAGGCTGGGCCAGGGGCTGGCGGAAAAGGGGCTGGATCAAGTCGGACAAGCAGCCCGCCGTCAATCCTGACCTCTGGGCCGAACTGCTTGAGCTGGCCGAAGGGCTGACGGTTGATTTTAGATGGGTGAAGGGGCACGCCGGCAACGAGTTTAATGAGCGTTGCGATGAGCTGGCCGTGAGCTCGGCCGCCCAGAGTGATCTCCCCGAAGACAAGGGCTATAAGGGCTGAAACGGATCATGTCGCAGGTAACATTCTGTAAGCGCCATTTTGATCGTTCCGTAGCCGCCTCAAAAGGCGGCCACGGCGCGTTAGGGGCTCTTCAACATCAGTCCGTAGGCTCAAAGGCGCCTTTACCGGCACCACACAGGGGGCAGACCCAGCTGTCTGGCAGGTCTTCAAAGGCGGTGCCTGGTTCGATACCGGCGTTTTCATCACCAACTTCAGGATCATAGACATAACCACAGGCTGTACAGACGTATTTTTGCATGATGATCTCCTTTGGTAGAGGTTGTGAAGCGTGTTTACTATGGCAGCGGTTCTTTGTGCAAAACAAAAGAACGCTTATTCAATCTCTTGCTGTTCGCCGATTGAGCTAAGGACATTGTCGCGGAAGTTTTCATCTTGAATGAGCTTCATGGCCAGGGCCTTACAGATTTGGCCGGCAAGGCCCTCTTCGCCGTCATAGGCAATATCCACCTCAATATCACCTTCATCGGCAGTGAGGATCACCGCAGCCTGATTTGGTGCCAGGGTTATTTCAGCCATGTTATGTCCTTATTTACGTTGGGATGATTGGGGTCGTCAGTTTAAAAAATTCAGGCCATGCTGGTGACGGTCACAGAGGCAACGAGGGCATAGCGCGCCAGTTTGCCGCTGAAGGCCAACAGGGAAAAGAGGAAAAAGTTGAGGCGCAGAGAGCCGCCCACCAGGCAGAGGGGATCACCGATCACCGGCAGCCATGACAGCAGTATAGACCATGATCCATATTTTTGGTAGAGGCGGGTTGCCCGGCCCATCTGCTCTGAGTCGATACGCAGGATCTTTTCCATGATAAAGGCCGAACCCCAGGCCCCGATGCCATAGGTGGTGCAGGCCCCGAGGAAGTTGCCCAGGGTGGCCACGGCCACGACACTCTCGACATTATGGGCCTGGAGAATGAGGGCCACCAACAACCACTCCGAGCCCAGGGGCAGGATGGTGGCGGCCAGGAAGCTGACCACAAAAAGGGCCGGCAGGCCATTATGGAGAAGGAGTTCATGCATGGTTTTTTTGTAATGCGAAGCTCTTTGGGCCACAGGTGCCTGGGACGTTCAACCTTGGCAGCAAAAAAACATCTTGGCCCTTTCCTGCAAAGAAATCAATGGCTTCCCGGTCGGTGAGCGGTATCGCTTAAGTTTTATTTGTTAAACTTTATGGCAGTGATTATAATAACTAATTGAGAATGTGATATTTTTCATGTTTTGTTTTGCGGGCTTTGCTGCTCGGGGAGGGGTGCATAATGATTTCAGGGATCAACTCGTCAGTTTCTGCCCTGCAGAGCCTGTCTAAAAAGGCCGAGTCCACGGCCAATAATGTTGCCAATATCAACACCCCGGCCTACAAGGCCAGCCGCGTCACCCTCCAGGATGCCGGCAGTCAAGCTATCTCAACCGCCTCTGGTTCCCGCCAGGTGGGCAGTGGCGTCACCGTCAGTACCGTCGATCGCGTCAACACCCAGGGAGCCCTTGAGGGCACGCAAAGCCCCTCTGATTTCGGGATCAGCGGTCAGGGCTACTTCCTCCTGCGCGATACCGGCTCCACCGTTGCCGACCAGTACAGCCGTACCGGTAATTTTCAGTATGACCAAGAGGGCTATTTGGTCAGCCCCAGCGGTTCCCTGGTTCAGGGCTGGCAGCTCGATGGGGCAAGCGGCGACCGCCAAGGTACCATCGGCGATATCCAGATTCCCCAAACCACCGCCCCTGTGGCCACCCAGCAGGTCACCCAGATCGTCAACCTCGATGCCCGGACAGCGCCGGAGGACAGCGCCACCAGTCTTTCCCTCTTTGACGCCTATGACGGCCGCAATGTTGCCGGCGGCCAGTCTGGAGAGCCTGTCGCGCCAGCAAACTATGAGTACAAGTCCTCCATTGCCATCTATGACAGTCAGGGGACCAAGCAGAATGTTGATATCTACTACGACACCACGGCCGCCAATAACCAGTGGGAGTTTCTGGTGGCAGTCGACCCTCTGGCCGACCAGCGGCCCGGTGTTGACCCCAGCCAGAAAGGGGCCGGGGCCCTGATGTATGGCACCATCAACTTCAGCACCTCTGGCGAGATTGCCAGCATCGAGGCCTATAATGTCCCGGCTGATGGCCAGGTCAATCCCAGCCTGCCTGATAACCGCATTACTCTGGCCAACACCGATACCACCTACAGCTTTGCCGCCAACTTCACCGGCGCCAGCCAAAACCAAGAAATCGCCCTTGATTTCGGCGCCCGCTACAGCGGTACAGGCACGGATTTTCGCCCCCAGTCCTTGGCCTCGACCCAGTATGCCAACTCCTCCACCACCATCACCCAGAACCAGGACGGTTACGGCGCTGGCTTTCTGCAAACGGTGGCTACCGACAGCGAGGGGGTGATCTCGGCGAGCTATTCCAACGGCCAGGTGCTTGAACAGGCCCAGGTCTCCCTGGCCAGTTTTGGCAATCCGGACGGCCTGCGCAGCGATGGCGGCGGCGTGTTCCGGGAGACCACGGCCTCAGGGGCGGCGACCACCGGCGCACCCGGCACCACTGGTCTCGGCGGTCTGGCCCCCAACTCCCTGGAGATCTCCAATGTCGACCTGGCCGAGGAACTGGTCTCCATGATGATCACCAAGACCAGCTTCAAGGCCAACGTCAAGATGATCCAGGCCGGCGACGAGATGATCGGCAGCCTGCTCGATATCAAGACCTGATCACCTTTTAGGTCGGTGCCCATACAAAAGGCGGTGGATGCTTTCAGGCACCCACCGCCTTTTTTTTGTCATCTGCTTAGCCTCACAAACAGGTGCCGAGTCCTGTAAAAGCGCTGTCGCCGGCGAAAGACGCCTTGTGTTACTCCTTATAATAGCGTCTAAATTCCTCTGATGGCTCGCGGTCGGCGTAGACGTAGACAGCATTGCCAAGGGGGTCGATGACTGAAAAACCGCGATCTCCCCAGGGGTGATCTTCCAGGGGCATGGCGGTCTGCAGCCCGGCTGCCATCAGCCGTTTATGTTCGCTGTCAACATCATCAACCTTGAGGTTGAGCATCACCCCGGCGCCGCCAAATGTCGGGCTATCATCTTGGGGTTGCATGAACTCGACAGAAGGGCCGTCGCCGCCAATGCGGAGGTTGAGATACCAGCCGCAGTCAAAAACCACCTTGGCGGCGAAATAGCGCTGATAGAATTTCCGGCAGGCCTCAACATCATGGGTAGCAAAGCAAGTTGATAATTCTTTAATTCTCATGACATTCTTCGGGGGAGTTGCTGGCGCAACGCGTCCCGCTACTCCTTGCTCTGGATGGAGATCTTTTTGACCTTGGAGGTTGGTAAGGCCTTGCGGGGAATGGTCAGCCTCAGGACGCCTTGTTTAAAGGTGGCCTTGATCTTGTCTTGCTCGGCATCCTCCGGCAGGGAGAGAACGCGTTGAAAGGAGCCGTAGGAGCGCTCCACCCGGTAGAAGTTTTTGTCCTTCTCCTCCTTCTCCTGCTTTTTTTCACCCGTGATGGTCAGGTTATTGTTGACCACCTCGATTTTGACGTCCTTTTCGGTAACACCCGGCACCTCGACACTGATTGTATACTCTTTGTCCGAGGAGCTGATGTCCAGGGTCGGCTTGAGCACGCCTTCAGCCATGCCCGGCAGGCGTAGTGAGGGGATATTGCCGAAGCCGGCAAAGGGTGGCGAAAAGCCGCGAAAAAAGTTGTTGAACATCCGGTCAATTTCACCTTGCAGCTGCTGTAGGGGCTGCAAGGGCATACCGGGGATGTGTTGTTCGCTGTGCTGGATAGGGATAATCTTGCCCTCCCCGCCCTCCTCATCGGCAAACCAGTTCCAAGGCACCAATTTTTTAAAATCCATACCGCACCTCCATGTGAAAATTTATTATTCATGGCCCTGACGACAGGCATTGTTGATGCGAATTTTTTACCGATCTCTCTTATTAATTTCTATCACAGGGAAGGAGTGCGGCAAAAATTTTTTTCAACCGTTTTTCGGGGCTGAAAAGCCTTTGCTAATTAATTCGCTTCCTTGGTTCACTATTAATTTTGAAAAAGGTACACTGGTTTAAACGAAACTGTTTGGCGATGGTTGCTTTTAAGGGGGAGGTATGGCCAAAAAACTGATTGGTTTGGGGCTGGTTGTCGTTCTTGCCCTGGGGGGCTGGCTGGCCCATTATTTTTCCGATAAAGAGGTGATTAAACGCCAGCTCACGGTGCTCGCCGTTGAACTCAGCAAAGAGGGCAAGGAGACTCCGGTGCAGATGGGTCTCAAGCTCGGCAAGGTCAAAAAGATGCTGGCCCCCAGTTGTCAGGTGACAATTGCCGACATGGACCATGTCGAGGATGTCGAGCGCGATCTGGTTATCCACTACCTCATCTACTACCGTCAGCGCTACAGAGCTTTCACCATTGCCCTTGAGGACATGGCCATCGATATTCCAGTCAAGGGTGAGGCCACAGTCAAGGCCATGGTCAACCTGATCAGAATGAAGAAGGCCGATGAAAAGGGCCGTGCCGAGCAGCACCCGGTTGACCTTGTCATGAGGAAGGGGGAGGACAACTGGCTGATCCATGCCGTGATTATGCCGGATGCCCTGACGAAGTAGAGCAATGGATACCTTCAGCCATACCCTCTGGGGATACGGTCTTTTTGGTCAGAAACGGCCATGGTTGGCCATGGTTATGGGTGCCATGCCCGATCTGGTCAGCTTCGGGGCCTTTGCCGTTATCCGCCTGGTGAACGGCAATTATGTGGCTGGCAAGCCACCCTTAGAGATCATTCCGGCCTGGTGTTTTGTCCTCTATGATATCAGCCACAGTCTGCTCATTGCCCTCCTGGCCTGTGGGCTCATATTCTGGAAGATCCCTGAGCTCGGCTTTGCCACCCTGGCCTGGCCCTTTCACATCCTCCTCGATATCCCCTTTCATACCAGGCATTACTTCCCCACCAAGTTTTTCTACCCCCTCAGCGATTTTTTTTACGACGGCATTGCCTGGAGCAGGCCCGAGGTCTGGTTGCCTAATATCGCCGGCGTGCTGGTGGTGGTGGGGTGGCGGTTGTGGAGGAGGAGAACGGCACAATGTTGAACAGGTAGGAGAGCCTGGGCGACTCCGGAGAACAATGAAGCGCGGAAGGCCGCAGAGTGTGCCCTACAACCTTGGCCATCCCTGGGCGGCAGTTGATTTTCAACTCAGGCGCGGCGGATGTGCTCGGCCTGGGCTGGCCTGGCAAAGGGGCGAAGGAAGCAAGCGGTTTAACTTTGCATTTTACTGCCAGCGGCGATGAGTCATAAAAAAAGGGGGGCAGAGAATTCATCTCTGCCCCCTTTTTTAATTTGAGAACGAAATCTACTTAGTTGATCTGCTCAAAGATGTGGGCCTTGGCGCCGCAGATAGGGCAGCGTTCCGGCGCAGCGCCTAACTCGATGTGGCCGCAGACGGGACAGAGGTAGAAGTCGGCGGTATCAAGATCAACGCCGTTTTTCACGGCCTCCATGGCCTTGGCGTAGAGCTGGGCATGGACGGCTTCGGCCTTGGTGGCAAATTTGAACATCACCTTGGCCTTGTGGCCTTCCTCTTCGGCCTGGGTAACCATGGGCGGATACATGTCTTCAAACTCATGGGTCTCGCCGTCAATGGCGGCCTGGAGGTTTTCGGCAGTGGAGCCGACCATATCCAGGGCCTTGAGGTGGCCTTCGGCGTGGATGCGCTCGGCCTCGGCCGTGGTGCGGAAGAGCTTGGCGACATTGCTGAAGCCCTCTTTCTCGGCTTTCTTGGCAAAGGCGCGGTATTTCTGGTTGGCTTGGCTCTCGCCGGCAAAGGCACCCTGGAGATTCTCAGTGGTAGATGGCATGCTATCCTCCTTGTATTTGAATAAGAAATAGAAAAGAAAGGTTCTTTATCAGTAATAATTATCGTTTACATATAACAGATCCATTTCAAAACTCAACAGTTAAAATACAAATAAAAGTATCCGGTGGTCAAAGGCCTTCTCCCCCTTTCGGGCCGGGCCGGGAAATGGTAAGAAGAATGGACGGTACGGAGAGGGTTTTTTCCCTCCTCCTGTGGCCATTACTGCCAAGCTGGGAATCTAGAGTTACAGTTTTTGGGGAGCCCTGTGGCGGTAATGCCCCATATAATACGCTGACAATCGAACAATAGGGATACGAAGGGTAGGAAAATGTCTGAGCAAATGAACAAGGATCTTGGCAGTGCAGATGTCCTCTGGAATCTTGGCGACCTCTACGAAGGTCTGGATGACGAGTTGATCAAGGATGATATTGATCTCTGCGAGCAGGAGGCCGCCCTTCTCAAGGAGTTTAGCGGTACACTGGCCGAGCTGGAGCCAGCCAAGTTTGCCCGGGTGGTCAGGCGCCTGGAGCGCATTGCCACCAACCTTGGGCGGGTGGCAACCTATGCCTATCTCAACTTCGCCACCCAGGTTACCAATGCCGAGGCCGGCGCTTTTTTGCAGGAGATCAAGGAGGCCGCCAGCCGCATCAGCCGGGATACCGTCTTTTTCGACCTGGAATGGTCGAAGATGGATGCCGAGGCGGCCCGGATTTTTCTTGAGGCCGAAGATACCGCCCCCTACCATCATTATCTGGCCAATGTCAGGCGCTATGCCGATCATCTCCTCTCCCAGGTGGAGGAGACCCTGCTCATCGAGATGAGCCCGGTGGCCGCCTCAAGCTGGACCAGCCTCTTTACCAAGGTCATGGGCCACCTTAAATTCGGCGCACAGATGCGTAGTCAGGAGGAGGTGTTGGCCGATCTCTACAGCCCGGAGCGCCAGGTCCGTAGCCAGGCGGCCCAGGATCTGACCCAGGGACTGCAAAGCCAGCTCCACGTCTTCAGCCATATCTTCAACACCCTGTTGGCCGACAAGATGATTGATGACCGGCTGCGCAGCTATGAAAGCTGGGTGAGTTCCCGTAACCTCTCCAATGAGCTTGACGATGAAACAGTGACGGCCCTGGTTGATGCCACCACCGGCCGCTATGATATTGTCCAACGCTATTACGGCCTGAAGAAAAAGCTGCTGGGGCTTGACGAGCTCTACGATTACGATCGATACGCCCCCCTGCCCAGCCTGCCCGACAAAAAGCTGAGCTGGCAGGAATGCCGGCAGATGGTGGTCAGCGGCTTTGCTGAGTTTTCGCCGCAGATGGCCGACATTGCCGAGCTCTTTTTCGACCAGAACTGGATCCACGCCCCGGTTATCGAAGGCAAACAGGGCGGAGCCTTTGCCCATCCCTGTGTGCCTGACGCCCATCCTTACGTGTTGGTCAATTACACCGGCAACCTGCGCGACGTCTCCACCGTGGCCCATGAGCTTGGCCATGGCGTCCACCAGTACCTGGCCCGTGATAAGGGTTATTTTAACGCCAACACCCCTTTGGTCCTGGCCGAGACCGCTTCGGTCTTTGCCGAACTCCTCATCTTCCACAAGCAACTCGACCTTCTTGATGATCCGGCCCAGCGCCGGGCCTTCATCTGCCAGAAGCTGGAGTCGATTTTTGCCACCGTCTTTAGGCAGATCTCCATGAATCGCTTTGAGGATATGATCCACAACAGCCGCCGTCAGGAGGGCGAGCTCTCCAGCGACAAGCTCTCCGAGTTTTGGCTCCAGAGCCAAGGCGCCATGTTCGGCGATTCGGTGACCTTAAGTGAAGATTATGGCATCTGGTGGTCCTACATCCCCCATTTCCTGCGGACCCCAGGCTATGTTTACGCCTATGCCTTTGGCGAGTTATTGGTGCTGGCCCTTTATAAACTCTATCAGCAGCAGGGCGAGGCCTTTGTCCCCACCTACCTGGAGCTGTTAAGCCAGGGGGGCAGCCAGTCGCCCTACGAGCTTCTCAAGCCCTTTGCCATTGATCTCAGCGACCCGGCCTTCTGGCAGGGGGGGCTGACGGTCATTGACGACATGCTGTGCCAGGTGGAAGAGTAACCAGGGCAAGGGTGGTACCTTTTGACAGCGAAGTGTGAGGTCAGCAGGAATTTTGAGCCTCAGAAGTTTTGCCCTGGGTTCGTGGCGAGCGCCTGCGCTCTGCGACATTTATTTCCGCCATCACCCCCTGCTCCTGGCCGGGTTCGAGCCTTTCACTTAGAATCTCCATCTTCGGGAGATTTTGTTTTGCTGGCCTTGGCTGGCTCCGGCAGGAGGGTGTAGTCTGCCGGCAGGCTAAAATGGTCATTCTGGCGGGGGCTGAGCTTGGCCTCTAGCCATTCCACTGTGATCTGATACTCCGGGTCCACCCATTTCAAGGGGTAGCCCGGCAAATCAACGGCCTCCCAGAGCTGGCCGTCATAGGGGCGCTCAACCCCAGGAACTCTGACCTCCGCTTCATATTTGACGGCCTTGCGGCCGGCTATGACCTCCTCGGCCACCCGTTTTTTGGTGATCGTGACATTGGGTTGAAAGAAATGGGGGACGCTGCGTCCCATGACCGCCACTGACATCTCCTTGTACTGTTTCGCACTGGGCGCCATGAGCCAGAGAACCTTGGTGTCATAATCGGCGATGACGGTGGAAAAGGTGCGGCCGCCAAGGACCTGGATGCGCAGATGGGGGCCGTTGGCGACGATTTTAGCCATGGAGGTCCGGTGGTCGGCGACTGTGGTTTTCATTTTGGCTTCAAAGCTCAGATTGGCGGCATGGATCATTCCCGGGGCGCCGATGATGAGGACGGCCGGTAAGAGCCAGGCGAGACTGGTGGCCAATTTTCTCTTTGTTTGGCTGCCCTCTTGTCCTAAATAACGTGTTTTCATGCAATACCTCGCTGCTTAAACAAGGGGCATCGGCCTCACATGGAGACCGTTGCCCAGCGCTTTTTAAGCGGGAAAAAGTTTTTATCGTATAGCAACCGGCACGGTCACCGCACTGCCCAGTTCAGAGATGATCGTTACATTGTCAACATAGGTGACGCCGGGCAGGCCGATTTTGAAGATATCATTGGCCGCATCATAGACCATGGCCCTGGTAACACCATCGTAGATGATGGCCAGATTGGCGATTTCGCCGGCATCGCTGGTGGCCTCGACCTTGAGGACAGCCTGGGCCGAGATGAACTCGGCCTGGGTGACGGTGATCAGGTCAATATCGCCGCCGGTGGGCGGGGTGTCGTCACCGCTATAGGCCGGGTCTTCCCACTCGATGATGAGCTGGGCGTCCATGATATCCGTGCCGCTGTACTCGCCCTTGATGTAGAGCATCAGGTCAAGATCCGCCGACAGGGGGCAGCCCTCATAGGAGATACCGTCCTTAACGGTGTCGGTGGGGTCAAAGGGGTTAAGGTCGTTATTGTCGTTCCAGCCCGCAGACGAGGTAAGCGGCGAAGGGAAGTTGGGGTCAACCACCTTGGTGATCTCATCACGATAGCCCCAGGCCAAAAGGTCGATGGTGGTGGTGGCGAGCTGGCCTGCCACATAGGCCGGAATCTCGACGCCGGGAATGTCCTGGCCATACTTACTTGACTTCAGGCGATAACGGGGGTTGTCGCCGCCAAAGGGATCGCGGTCCATACTGGTGTACCAGGCGTTGGTGTAGCCGTACCACAGGTCAACGGCGTCAGCACTGACATCGGCCAGGGCCGGATCTTTGAGAACCGTGCCCGCCGGGATGAAATCGCCGTCACCCTCAAAGGCGTCCTTGTCGGAAAGCCAGCGACCCGAGGCGTCGACGGTGTAGCCGGGCTTGATGCCGGAGGCCCACTCATTTTCATAATCCTCAGGACGGATCTGGTCATTGGGGCTGGTTGTGATGCGGTGGGTGATGGTGAGCTTGGCCGATTTAACCACATAGTCGGCACCGCTAACCTTCCAGGCCTCGGGCACCGGCATCTGCTTGTAAAGACGAAGCTGGGTGGGACGCTTCTTGTAATTACCCCACTGGTAGAGGATCTTGCCGTCATCCTTCCAGCGCGTCGTGTAATCGCCGAGGTTCATTAACTCATCCGTGACGGGATCACGTTGGATTTCCACCAGGGGTGGCATCCAGGGGGCATTCATAATGTGCTCCATGACACAGTACTTTTCTGTGCCCGCCTTAACGGCAAGACCGCCTAAGCCCGCCATGATTTCTCCCTTCATCATGCCGGTGAGGTAGCCCGGGGTCTCATCGTTTTTGACCGTAACACCGATGACATTGCCGCCGGTATCGGTGATCTCGGCAATATAGCCCTCGCTATAGATGCCGTCCATGGGCCGGTTTTCGGCGGCCACAGTGGGGTCGAAATCCATGACGTCAAAGCCGTAGGCCGAATCAATGGCGTAATGCGTCAGGGTGTCTTTAAAGAAATCGAGGTCGACCAAGGGGTTGGCCGTGTCCAGGCAGGCGGTGCCACGCAGAGTCGAATCGCACTGGACATCGTCAATGGTAAACGGCATCTTGGGACTGACATAGACCCGGGTACCGGCTTCGACAGCGCTGCCGGCCAGCAGGCAGGCGGCGGTAATACAAGCTGCACTGTAAATCTTCCTTCTTGCTCTCTCCTTCATTTGAACTTCCTCCACTTCAAGCAGGGGAGAAAGATCTGCTCTCTCGCCTGCTGGGATGTTCTCCTCCTTAGAAAGAACCCTTCCCTGAAATGGGAAAAGCAATTCACATGCCTTAAATCCGACACAACTGTGGCAAAAAGAGGCTGGCGGGTGTAAGCTGGGTAGTTTTACCGATACGGATGGTGCGGTAAATTGTCGCACCGGGGTTGTCTGTCTGGTAGGGTGACATGAAAAAATCTTTGTTAACAACCGGTTGCGATGGGTGGTTAAGGGGTTGGTCAACGGGAATGTTGATCCGTGAAAATAAGTATTCTTGGACGGCGAAGGCCTGTTTGTCAGCGGTCAGGTGGTTTGTTTCTGGTCAGTAATCAGCCATGGAGTGGCTAGAAAATGATTTTGCAGCGCTTGGTGTAAAAGCGAAAAGACCATGAAGTTGGTCCGCTTGATCAGGTACAGATAAAGAAAGGAGTTAGGAACTCTGCTTCCGCTGGCCAGGCATCGTTTCGTTTTTTGTCGGAGTTGTGATGAGGCCCTATGTTGTATGCAGAGGTGTGACAGTATGAACTATATAAAAACCAAAGATCCGAAGTACTCACGGATCGAGCTTATCGCCTACGGCCAGGTAATCGGCCTTACCCTGCTGCTTGTTTTTACCTTTCTGGCCGGGCAGCGAAATAGCCAGGAAAACATCAAAAAACTGGCTGAAACGAATGCCCGTACCCACTCCCAGAAAGATTCCAGCTATCGACAACTGTTTATCGCCAGTGGCGGCGCCTATATAACACTCGGTAAGGAAATTCTTCCAGACGAGACCTTGTCCCACCGGCACGACCGCGATATTGTGACCCGGGATGGCAAAGTGGCCACGCTGGTCAGTCCGAAAAATCTTTTACATCTTGCCAATGATCTCCTGCCAGCAGATGGCCATGGGCACCGGATTGTTTCTGTCATAAAGACCTTGCATCCCTTGAGTCAGGAAGACACGCCGGACGAATGGGAAGCTCAGGCCTTGCGCGGGCTGCAACAGGGTAGGGCTGAAGTCAGCGAGGTGATGGACAGGGATGGTCGCAAGTTTCTACGCTATATGTACCCTGTTTTGGCTACCCGGGGATGCCTAAAAAACAGGCCGGATAATGATCTTAAGGTGGGTGACCTGCTTGGGGGGCTCAGTGTCACCGTGCCCATGGATCTTTTTGATTATCTTCGTCAAGAACATACCCGCCACTCTTTCTATCTTCACTTCATTCTCTGGCTTCTGGGTGTTGCCGGTATCTTTTGGAGTTTCCGTAAGGTTCAAAAACGGGATGCTGAAATTCTTGCGGCCCAGAAGGCCCAGAGAGATGCCTATGAAGAGCTGGAAAAGACCTTTGACGCCATCGACGGCATCATCACCATCCAAGACCAGGATATGCGGATCACCAGGGTAAACAGGGCTACCTGTGAGACTTTTAACGCCACCATGGCAGATTTGATCGGCAAGTACTGTTATGAGGTGTTTCGTGGTACCACTAAGCCCTGCGAGGGCTGTCCGGAAATCAAGTCCTTGCAAGATGGTATCTTGCACCACAGTGAGATAGAGCATACAAACCTGCAGAAAATCTTTGCTGTCTCCGCTGCTCCTATTGTTAATGACAGTGGTGAGACCACCAAACTTGTCCATTATGCTAAGGACATTACTGAAAGCCGCCGTCAGGAAAAGCAGCTGCGCCAGGCCCAGAAAATGGAAGCTGTCGGGACTCTAGCCGGTGGTATTGCTCATGATTTTAATAACATCCTTACGGCCATTATCGGTTTTTCCGAGCTGGTGTTGATGCGTTCGAGCCTTAATGACGAGATCGGCCAAGATGTTAACCAGATCCATCAAGCCGGTCTCCGGGCCAAGGATCTTGTGCAACAGATCCTTACCTTCAGTCGTAAGGGCGAGCAGGACTTTCAGCCCCTTCAGGTTCAGCCAGTTGTGAAGGAGGCCTTGAAGCTTCTGCGTGCCAGTATTCCAGCAACCATTGCCTTTAAGGGTGATATTGCGGAAGGGAGTGCTTTGGTAATTGCCGACCCATCACAGGTGCATCAGGTTGTTATGAACCTTTGCACCAATGCCTATCATGCCATGCGTGATCTTGGCGGCATACTGACGGTCACTCTCAAATCGGTGGAATTAGGCGAAGAGGATGTGCGAGAAAAGAGGGGGGTCAAGCCGGGTTCTTACCAGCTTTTGACCGTTGCTGATACGGGAAAGGGGATCAAAAAAGAGCTGCACGATAGAATCTTTGAGCCCTATTTCACAACCAAGGAAAAAGGTGATGGAACCGGTTTGGGCCTGTCGTTGGTGCATGGCATTGTGCGTTCCATGGGTGGGGCTATTGCCGTGGAGAGTGAGGAGGGCCAAGGAACCACTTTTTGTGTTTACCTGCCGGTCGTTTCTGACTCGGAGGTGGCTAAGAAGAATGAAGCAGCATGGCAGGGCCGGATGCCCATCGGCAGCGAGCGCATTCTTCTCGTTGACGATGAGGAAAGTATTATTACCATGGAAAGGCGCACCTTGGAGAGCCTGGGGTATAAGGTTACAGCCTTCTATGATCCTCTTGAGGCCAGAGAAGTTTTTATGGCTGAGCCAGAAAACTTCGACCTGGTGATTAGCGATATGAATATGCCTCACTTGTCAGGGCTTGATTTGGTCGAGTTTATGAAAGGCCTACGCCCGGATCTGCCAATTATTATAAGTACCGGTTTCAGTGATCAGATTGACACCAAGACGGCGCAAAAATATGGGGTGACAACGGTTATGATGAAACCTGTGTTGTTGCATGAACTGGCCCAAGAAGTTCGCCTTGCCCTTGACGTTTTTAAGGCAAGCAAGGAGTCATAGTGATACCCTTCTGGTTTTCGTTTTTGATATCAAGGTGAAAATGCGCTAGGCTTTACCTGTATAACTCTTTCTAACACAGGTATAAGCTATGAATCGATATGTGGTGGCAAACTGGAAATCAAACAACACCCTAGCCGAGGGTCGGCAGTGGCTCAGCCATTTCCTTGGTCATTACCGTCCCCATCCAGACCTTACGGTCATTATTGCCCCGGCTTTTCCCTTTCTTGTGCCCCTCAAAGAACTGCTTGTTGACAGCAAAAGCGGCGTTCTGCTCGCTGCGCAGGATGTCTCACCCTTTCCTCTGGGTTCCTATACCGGGGCGGTGGCGGCTGAAATGCTCAATGGTATGGCAGACTATGTTCTGGTCGGCCATTCTGAGAGGCGTCGCTGGTTTCATGAAAGTAATCAAGAGGTGGCCAACAAGGTCCACGAGGCAGTGACCATGGGCATCACCCCCATTCTCTGTGTTGATCAACCCTATGCCCGCGCCCAGTTTGCCGCCCTTTCCAACCATGAGCTGGCCAGCAGTATCATCGGCTATGGCCCGGTGGAGGCAGTTGGTGTTGATAGTGCCCCTTCACCAGAGCGGGTCAGCGCCGCTGTCAGCCAGTTGCAGGCCATGGCCCCTGACAGCCCCATTCTGTACGGCGGCTCAGTCAGTGCTGAAAATGCCGGCGACTATATGCAGATTCGCGGCCTCGCTGGTCTGATGACGGCCACGGCCAGCCTCGACCCCCAGGAGTTTGCCGCCATCTGCCAGCTGGTTGCTGAAAGCTGACAAGACGAGGTGCTGACATTCACCAAGGCACCATTATGTCTTGAATTCCCAATCGTAAAATAATTTCGAACTGTAGATGTTTTTCGGGGATGTTTGCCCACCAAAGAAGAAAATGCATTGTGGAAAGGAGGAAGATGCCGTGGCAAAGGAGAGAAAAACCATTGAGGACAAATCTATCTGGGATGACGCCCGCCAGATGCTGGCCAAAGCCGAAAAGGATGGTGTGGAAACGGCCTGGGATCGCCTTGATCAGCAAAGCCCCCATTGCCAGTTCGGTGAAAGCGGTGTCTGTTGCCGGCTCTGCACCATGGGTCCGTGTCGGGTTGGCAAGAAGGCGGCGCGCGGCGTCTGCGGCGCTGATGGTGATGTCATCGTGGCTCGAAATTTCGGCCGTTTTGTCGCTGGTGGATCGGCAGGCCATTCCGACCACGGCCGTGACTGTATTGAGGCCTTGTATGATGTGGCCCACGGCAAGACCAAGGATTATAGCATCAAGGACGAGGCCAAAATGCGCCGTATTGCTGTAGAGCTTGGTATTACTGAACAGGGCCGGGACACCCTGGAGGTGGCCAAGGATCTGGCTGATGAGTTTTACAGCAACTACGGCAGCAGGCGTGATGAGCTCTCCTTTCTGTGCCGAGTACCACAGAAACGCAGGGATATCTGGAAAAACTTAGGGATGACGCCACGCGGTGTCGACCGGGAGATTGCCGAGATGATGCATCGCACCCATATGGGTTGCGATAATGATGCCGTTAACACCATGGTCCATAGTGCCCGCACCTGTCTGGCCGACGGCTGGGCCGGCTCGATGATCGCCACCGAGATTTCCGATATCCTCTTTGGCACGCCAACACCACGCACCTCCATGGCCAATCTCGGCGTCATCAGGGAGGACCAGGTCAATATTTTGGTTCATGGCCACAACCCCATTGTCTCTGAAAAGATTGTTGAGGCGGTGAATGATCCAGAGCTTATTGCCCTGGCCAAGGAGAAGGGGGCCAGCGGCATTAATCTCGCCGGCCTGTGCTGCACCGGTAACGAACTCATGATGCGCCAAGGCGTCCCCATGGCCGGCAACCATCTGATGACCGAACTTGCCATTGTCACCGGGGCCGTGGAGCTTATTGTTGTTGATTATCAATGTATCATGCCCAGCCTGGTCACTGTCGGTAACTGCTATCACACCAAGATGGTGACCACCGCCGACAAGGCCCGGTTCAGCGGTGCCGAACATGTCAAGTTTGGGATGGACAATGGTCGGGCCCAGGCCCGAAAGGTGGTGGAGATGGCCATTGACCGCTTTGCCCTGCGCGATAAGGGCCGGGTGCAGATCCCGGAAGGACCGGTGGAGCTGATGACCGGCTTTTCCAACGAGGCCCTGCTTGCCGCCCTGGGCGGCAGCCTGACCCCCCTCATTGAGGCCATCAAGGCCGGCAAGATTCGCGGTGCAGTGGCCATTGTCGGTTGTAATAATCCCAAATATCAGCAGGATTACTGCAACGTCAATCTGGCCAAGGAGTTGATTAAAAGGGATATCCTGGTCTTGGTCACCGGGTGCGTGACCACGGCCACCGGCAAGGCCGGTTTGTTGGTGCCCGAGGCCATCAGCCAGGCTGGCCCCGGCCTCCAGGAGATCTGCGGTGCCCTCGGCATCCCGCCGGTAGTTCATATGGGCAGCTGTGTTGATAACGCCCGGATTATCCAGCTTGCCGCCTTGCTTGCCAACGAGCTGGGGGTCGACATCTCGGATCTGCCCCTGGCCGGCTCTTCGCCTGAATGGTACTCGGAAAAGGCGGCTGCCATCGGCACCTATTGCGTGGCCTCGGGTATCTACACCCATCTGGGCCATCCGCCCAATATCACCGGTTCGGAGCTGGTAACCAACCTGGCCCTGCAGGGACTTGACGATCTGGTGGGAGCCTGTTTTGTCATTGAGCCCGATCCCTTCAAGGCAGCGGCGCTCATTGACGAGCGAATCAAGCAGAAGCGCACAGGCTTGGGGCTCAGTGCCTGATCCTTAGCCCCGTCTGACCTGGAGTGTTTCAGCCCCCTGCCATGTAGGCAGGGGGCTTTTTTTATGGTCCTTGGAAGCTGGCAAGAAAGGCGGCGGCCGCGCTGCTGGGCAGGGGTTTGCTGAACAGATAGCCCTGGCCGATATCGCATCCTAGCTTTTGGAGATAATCGAGCTGCTCTTGGGTTTCTATACCCTCGGCCACCACCTTGAGGTCGAGACGCTGGGCCATGGCAATAATGGTTTCAACGATCTGACCGCTGCTGGAATCCGTTGTCAGGTCGGCAATAAAGGTCTTGTCGATTTTCAGGGTGGAGACGGGAAAATGCTTGAGGTAGAAGAGTGAGGAGTAGCCGGTGCCAAAATCATCAATGGCAATGCTGATGCCCATATCGGCTATGGAGTGGAGAATCCTCAAGGAGCGCTCCGGATCAGACATCAGCAGACTTTCGGTGATCTCGAACTCAAGATTCTCGGCCTTGATGCCGCTGTCGGCCATTACCTTTTTGATATCGGCGATGAGGTTTTCATGCTGCAGCTGCTTGATGGAGATGTTGATGGCGATATGCAGTGGCGCTTCCGGCCTGCTGGCAATGAGTTCCATGCCCTTGCGGCAGGAGGTCTGGAGGATGTGATGGCCCAGGGGGACAATGAGGCCGGCCTCCTCGCAGATCGGAATGAAGGTGGCCGGGCTGACCAGGCCTCGGCCGGGATTCTCCCAGCGAGCCAGGGCCTCGACACCGACGACCTCCATGGTGGCCAGGTCGATTTTCGGCTGCAGGTGGACGGTGAAGTCGTCACTGCCCATGGCGGCGCGGATTTCTTCCTCCAGGGCCAGGCGCTCCAGGGCGGCATCGTTCATGCCGGCCGTGAAGAGTTGGATGGTATTCTTACCCTTGCCCTTGGCCTGGTACATGGCCAGGTCGGCGTGCTTGATCAGGGTGTCACTGTCCTCACCGTCATCCGGGAAAAAGGCCATGCCCAGGCTGGCGCTGATAAAGAGGTTGCGGCCCTTGATGGTAAAAGCGGTGGTGAGTTCTTGCTGGATGCGTTTGGCCACCGCCCGCACCCCATCTTTGGCCTCGAGATTGTCGACCAGGACAACGAACTCGTCACCGCCCATCCGGCAGACCGTATCACCGGGCCGTACCACCTTTATCAGGCGGGAGGCCACTTCCCGAAGGAGCAGATCGCCGTGGTCATGGCCCAGGCTGTCATTGATGGTCTTAAAATTGTCAAGATCAAGGAAGATAACCGCCAGCTTCTCATTGCTGCGTTCGGCATGGGAAATGGCAACGTCCATCCGGTCAGTAAGGAGAAGACGATTGGGGAGCTCGGTAAGCGGATCATGGAGGGCCTGATGCTGGATAATCTCCGCCTGGTTTTTGAGTTCGCTGATGTCGTGAAAGATGGCGATAAAGCCGGTGGCAAGATTGTTCTCATCGCGCATGGTGGACAGTGAAAGCCAGACGGCAAGGATCTCCTTGTCCTGGCGCTGGATCCAGACTTCACCGTCCCACGAACCTTGATTCACAAGGGTTTGGCGAATTTTGTCATAGGGCAGGAGGTCATGCTCATCTGTTTCCAGCAGGCGGCTGTCATTGCCGATGGCCTCCTGTTCTGTATAGCCGGTCAAAGTGGTGAAGGAGGGGTTGACCTTGAGGATCTTGCCGTTTGTGTCAAGGATGATAATACCTTCCAGGGAGTGCTCAAAGACCTCACCCATGAGTTGCAGCTGTTCGTTGGCGGCAGACAGGTCGGCTGTTCTCTCCTGGACCCGCTCACCAAGCTCAATATGAGAGAGGGCCAACTGCATCTTGCTGACCCTGAGTTGTTCCAGGTTTTTAAGGAGTTCCGCCTCTTTGCCGGACAAGGTTTCGGCCATGGTGTTGAAGGATTCAGCCAGGGTACCGAGGTGGTCCTTACTCAGGATCTCCAGGCGATAATCAAAATCACCCCTGGCAATTTTTTTGGTGCCTTTCACCAGTTTCTTGATTCTGCTGGTGAAGATATTGCGCAACAGCACCGCTATAATCAAGGCGGCGGCAATGCTTACAATGGCCAGGCCGAAAAAATGAAGGCGTTTCTCGATGATCATGGCCCGTAATTTCTGCCTGGACCTGTCAATACTGCTTTCCTGATAAGTTCGCAGGTCGGCCAGGGCATAAATCATCTGGTCCCAGGTTGCGGCAAGTGAGTCGAGACTCTCTACGGCCAGGGAGATCTGGGGGTCAAAGTCGTGGCCGTAATAGGCTGCCGGCAGATTACTGCGTAGGATGGTGAGCAGGGACTCCAAGAGGCGGATTTTTTCCACGGCAATGGCGTCAACCTCGGTGGCGGAAAGTCGAAGCATCTGCAGGCTGGACTCTGCCTGGGACAGCATGTGGATGAGGGCGCTGATGTCGAGGGGGTCCTGGTCAAGATAGCTCTGCAGGTTGTTGTTGAATTGGCGAAGGGCTTCACCGGCCTTATGGAGGGCCTGCAGTCTGTCGCCAGTTTGTTTTTTCTGCCACCTGAGTTCCAGGTTGGTCAGTTCGTTCCTAAGCTCATGGGCGTGGTCCTGGACCTGCTCAACAAGATTGGCAAGATAGTCCAACGGCTCATTGCCCTGCTCGAGGATACTCAGTGTCCCTTGGCGCAGGATTTTGGTGTGATTGAGGCAGCGCTCAAGGACGTTTGTTTCTGCAGTCGGCGTTGTCTGCTTACGGATGACCAGGATTTTTCTGTCAAGATCAACAAGGGGTGTCAGGATTTCTTCATCACTGATTTGCATCCTGTTTTTGTCGAGCAAAAACAGGTAGTAGGCCTGGGTAAGGGCCTTGTCAATCTCCGTCAACTTTTTGGTGCGCGAGGTCTGGACACCGGTAAGGGTTTCCACAGTCTCTGTTGCTTGGCGTGCTAGTTCCAGGGCCTGCAGGGTCAGTACGATTTGCAGGAGGACAAAGACAATGAGGCCCAGGGAGGCGATATAGGTAAATGAAAGTTTGGTCTTCAAGATCTCAATAATATCAGCGTATTTTGGTGACGTTTCACGGGCATGAGAGGTGAGGCAGTTTCACTGCTTAAAGACGAGGTGGATGACATCGCCAACCTCACCTGCGCCGTAGAGGGGTTGTTGCGCCCCCGGCTCAGGGGAGCGGCCGGCAATTTCGTTGCGGGAAACGGCAAAGGGGTAGCGGCCATCCAGCTCAAACTGGATATCATCATCATGGCCGGTGTCCAGCTTACGGGAAAATTCAACGGTCCAGCGCCCTTCCTGCCAACGGCCCTTGGCTCTGATGTCGGCCCGGCTGCCCTCGGGCTGTCTCAGGCTGTACTTGGGGAGGCGTACTGTTTGAAAGCCCGCTACCAGGGGAGTGGTGTAGGCGGCGCGGCCGGCGTCACCCTTTCTGGTCAGGTAAAAAAATTGGCCGTTTTGGGAGATCATGGTCTTCGATCTTTTCGATCTGGTGGCGCTGTATATGTGCATTTTGTCATCGGCAAAACCGGCATGGTCGGTACGCATGGCCTTCCAGAACCAGATATCGGCCGTATAGGGGATGTTTTCGTGGAGAGTGAGTGTGGTGGGGTAGCTCGCCATGCTCCATTTAAGAACCAAAACATCCTCCCGTTCCGGGCCGTTGTGATAGGCTTTGAGCTTTTTATCCCAGATCAGGGTGCGGTGCTGGCGATTTTCATCAGGGTCGGCAAAGGAGGCCAGGATGAAGATTTTGTCGCTATTATAGGCGGCCTTCAGGCTGATATCGATAGCAGCGATGGGATCCTGGACAATGACTGTCGTGGCCTCTGTCCACAGCTCTTCGTTAGCCACGCCATCAATAACAGGTTCAGTACCGGTCTTAACAGCGACAAGCTCTTGGCTGGCATGGGCCTGGCCGCCGAGGACGGCGCTTATCAACACCACCATC
>JBFFIS010000002.1:0-25262 GCA_041556375.1 Desulfurivibrionaceae bacterium
AGCAGTGCGCAAGGGCGTGGCCTCCCAACAAAATAGCGCCGGCGACATTGCCCGCTCCAGCCTCGGCGGCCTGGTCGAGACCCTGCTTAATGCCCAGTTTTCCCAGCAGGAAGAGCGCGAGGCCGACGACTACGGCCTCCTTTTTCTCCAACAGCAAAGCTATCAGGCCGACAAGGCCATTGCCGCCCTGAACAAATTGGCCTCCCTGGGCAACAACCACTCCTTTCTCTCCAGCCACCCGGCCCCGGGCACCAGGGCCGAACGCCTGGCATACCGCCTCGCCAATCCCGACCAACCAGACCCGGAATTCAAAATCAAAAGCAGGGCGGTGATTGACTTCCTGCTCGAGCTGTGGGAGAAGGCAAAGGTATGGCTTGCCCGGCTACTGACAAATTTTTCAGGTTAACCACCTCTTCCCCTTAGCGATGAAAACAGATTCCTCCATAGCAGCCATCTACGGCCTCGACCAGAAAACCAAGGTGATTCGGCCTCTGTTTTCCTGCCAGGTTTCCGCCGGCTTTCCCTCTCCGGCCGATGATTACATTGATTGCCAACTTGACCTCAACGAGCTGCTCATCGCCCACCCGGCTGCCACCTTTTTTGTCCGGGCCGCCGGCGACTCCATGACCGGGGCCGGTATCAACCATGACGACATTCTCGTTGTCGACCGCTCACTGTCCCCTGCCAGCGGCAAGATCATCATTGCCATTGTCAACGGCGAGCTCACCGTCAAGCGCCTGCTACAGACCGCCACCTCCTGCAAACTGCTCCCGGAAAATCCGGTCTATCCTGCCATCAGTATCACCGAAGACTCCGACTTCCAGGTCTGGGGAGTGGTTACCGCAGTTATCCATCAATTTTAACTGCCGTTCAGGACCTAAGGGGTGCCAAAATGTCCACTGCCAAAATCATTGAACTCATTGTCATGGAGGGCATTGCCCTGCTACTTTTTGCCTTTGCCTATCTCATCGGGGTCAAGGGTCGTCTGGAGCTCATTGCTGGCTATAACGACAAGACAGCCGATCATGTCATTGACAAAGAGGGCCTCAAACGGTTAATCACCAGGCTCTGTGTCCTGCTGGCCCTGGGCTCCGCCCTGATGCCGGCCCTGACCTCTGTGACATCCCATACTCCCCATGGCCAGGCCTACGCCATCGGTGCTTATGGCGGCTTTATCGCCGGCATTGTCGGCATGGTCATTCTCCAGGCCCGTGATTACACCTCGTAAAACTGCCCGGCCCGCTCCTATGAAAAAACTCTTTGCCCTGGTCGACTGCAATAATTTCTATGTCTCCTGCGAACGCCTGTTCAGACCGGAGCTGCAGGGCAGGCCGGTGGTGGTGCTCTCCAACAACGACGGCTGCATCATTGCCCGCTCCAACGAGGCCAAGGCCCTGGGCATTGGCATGGCCGCCCCCTATTTCAAGACCAAGGAGCTGATCCGCCGCCATCAGGTGCGGGTCTTCTCGTCCAACTACGCCCTCTATGGCGATCTTTCCAACCGGGTGATGACCATCCTCCAGGACATGGAAAACGAGGTGGAAATCTACTCCATTGACGAGGCCTTTCTCGCCCTGCCGGCAAGCAGCAATTTTGATCTGGCCGCCTATGGCGCCCGGATACGAGAGAGGATATGGCAGTGTGTGGGGATCTCGGTGTCCATCGGTATCGGCCCGACCAAGACCCTGGCCAAGATTGCCAACCGCCTTGCCAAAAAAGAGGCCAACCACCAAGGATTTTTCATGTTTCCGCCTGGCGCCCAGGGCGATGAGCTGTTGGCCGCAACCGCGGTGAGCGACATCTGGGGCATCGGCCGCCGTTCCACCGACAAGCTTGAGAGGTATGGCATCAAAAACGCCTTACAGCTCAAAAAGGCAGACCAGCACTGGCTGCGCAAGCAGCTCACCGTCACTGGCGCCCGGACCGCCCTGGAGCTCAACGGCACCTCCTGCATTACCCTTGACCAGGCGCCGGCCAGCCGAAAGTCGGTGCTGAGCTCTCGCTCCTTTAAAAAACCGGTCCATGGCCTGAGCGACCTCAAGGAGGCGGTGGCCACCTACACCGCCATTGCCGCCGCCAAACTCCGGGACCAAGACCTGACCGCCGGCGCCGTCCAGGTCTTTATCGCCACCAACCGTTTCGATAAACGTCAGCCGCCCTACGCCAACAGCCAGACGATCACCCTGGCCGAGGCCAGCAGCCACACCCCCACCCTGATCAGCCTGGCCCTCAAAGGCCTAAGCGCGCTTTACCGTGAGGGCCTGGGCTACCAGAAGGCCGGGGTGATGCTCACCGACCTGCGCAGCAAAAAATGTCGCCAGCAAAACCTCTTTAGCGCCCCAAACCAAGAAGCGGCGCCCCTGATGACCGCCCTAGACCACATCAACGAGCGTTGGGGCCGCAACACCCTGCACTACGCGGCCGAAGGCATCAGCAAGCCGTGGTCCATGCGTCAGGATTTCAAGTCGCCGGCCTACACCACCAACTGGCAGGAACTGCCCCTGGCCCATTGCCGATAGCGCCGCAAGGTTTGTTGTTTCGAGGGAGAGCAATAGATGTATGAGCCGGCAGCAAGGCAATTAAAACCCCGGCAACCACTGGCCACGGCTCAAGGACGTTTCCACGACCATTTCAGAAAATAGAGATCACCCTTGCGGGCCTTGTGGATCTTCCAGGTCAGCCTGAGATTATCCGGGCTGGTATCAATTTCAGGGTCGGGGATTACCACCCTGTCTTGCATGTCGGCAGTTTTCTTAAAGGCCTCATAGGACTGGAATGGCCAGTCCGGCGGGAAGGTGATATGCATGGTAAAACTTTCGGTATCTGCATAAAATTCTTCCCCGGCCCACTCAAACTCATCACCGATAAAAGCATTGTTGTATTTGAGCCGATAGGTGATTTCCTGGGCATCCGTACCGCTCACCGGTACGGTCAAATAATAGGACCTCATACAGCCCCCCTGGGCCAGAAAATCCTTAAACTTTTTCCGGCCCTGCAGGATATCACAAAAAGGATTCCAGATAGAGGCCTCAGGGGTGACAATTTTCTTCCACGTGGCATTGTCCGGCTTTTCCAGGGGACTGATACTGAACCCGGAGGTGGCATGACGTAAATGAATCTCTTTGGTGCCGGGATCGACCTTGGCGATGACGATTCTGTCCAGCCGTTCGGTTTCACTGAGCTCGGAGGCAAGAATTTCATCTAAGCTCAACTGCTTGCGTTTGCGCAAATCAACACGCACCTCCTGTTCAAGAATGGTAAAGCCGCAGTCTGTAAGCTCGGTCGTTGACGGCAAGCTTCTCTCCTTTTTTTCAGCCTCTCCTCGCGGCCCTATGAATTTGCGCACCTTCACAGAAATGCAGGTCACAATAAAACCGCAAACCATAACCAGCAGGGAAAGATGGGTGGTGTCGAGCTGGCGATTGCCGACGGGCACAACATCAGGCCAGCCAAAGATGTCGACAATAGTCGGGATACTGCTCACGGCAGCAAAGACAGCGGAAATCGCCGCCATATAGGCCGTAGCAAGATTAATTATCCCGAAAGGGTTTGGATGCGAATCGCTGGAGACATCATTGCCAGGGGCCATACTCTTTCTCCTTTTTTTCGCGACACCTCAGACGGCCAACAACGCCGGCAGGGTGTCCCCAAAACACAGAGGACTCTTGCTGGGATCAGCCAGCAAGGTTTTGGCGATTTCAGGTATTTCAGAAACAGCAATCTTATGGCAATGCTCAGTTTCCGTCAGCCCTTTGATGAGAGCGAGGATCTCGGCGTAATGAACATCTGGGGCCAAACCAGATTCTCTGAGCCCGAAATTCTTATTTAGATACCAGGCAAGTTTTTCCACCGCTGTCCCCGGAAATGGGGACAGAGAGTCTTCATACTCTCCAAGATGTCCAGCCAGACCAAAGACATGGTAGCAATGTTCAAGAATTTCTTTTTGCGACAAGGCCGGCAGATGCCGTTTCTGGGCTGATATCTCAGCAACGGCGACAGGGGTGTGGTGTTGATTATGAACCTGGGGCGACAGAAATATTTTGCTGTTGCCGACATAAATCAAGGCATCTACAGGGTAGGCGTTTTCCAAGAGGAAATCAGAAATTATGCCGACATGATAGTCGGGCTGGCTGTGCAGCACCCCTTCACTTTTGTTCATCAGGGCATACTGGTCCTGATCAAGGAGAGTGAGCCAGGCTTCGACGGTAGTCTCGGCAGAGGGGATGAGCTGGGTAAAGGCATAGCCGGCAGCAAATATAAATTTATAGACGGTATCCCAGTTTGCAATGCTCCCCTTTAAGACCGGAACGATAGTGCTGCACTGAGATGAAAACTTATGCAGCAGTTGCCCAGGGCACGGATTGGTACCATAGGCAACCACGGGAATGCGCTCCTCCAAAACGGCAACCTGGTGATGCTGCAGGTAGGCATTGAGGCGCATCTGCGCATCGCCTTCCGGGATAGTCGTTTGCGAAAGACCTTGGCGAAGAGAAGCGATATGGCGCACATAACCATCGGCATCAAGAAGGTAGGAGCCTGATGGCCGCTGGCCGGGATGAGCAAATGGATCTTGGCGGGGCGCGATATAGTCAGATGCGTGTAACATGCGATTGGCTTACCGGGTTTAATGTGCGTAGCCATCTGGTGGATTTTCATTTTACACACAGGACTGCCATTCTGTCTAGCCCACGACCTTGTCTGTTTTAACCCGTGGAAGTAAGCAGCCATCGAACCAGAAATTTCTCAGCCAGGAAGATAATGATGGCGGTGAACAACACGGTAAAAGGCAAGGGGCTGAAATTATCGCCAAAGGCGGCAAGGAGAAGATAGGAACGGGGTGAGACCTTCTCATCTTTGATCTCGTAAGTGTAAACAGATGTCCGCTGACCGTTGGCCTCAGCAATGGAAATCTCCACCTGCTGCCGGCTTTCCGAAAGGCTGTCCACCCTGAAATCCACCCGATCGGCATGATCCAGGCGCCCCTCGCCTGGAATGCGGTACAGAGACCAGGGCTGTTGTCCGGTGTCTGCCATGCCGGCATAATCCACCTTGGCCAGACTGCGCAGGACAAGATTCTCCTGGCCCTCCAGGTACCGGTCCACCACCAGTACAGGGAAATAATCAGGGCCTTCTCCCGGGCCATACTCCCGGCTGTCCTGGATGGAGGGCGGACTGGCCAGATAAAGCTGAAGGCCGCCATAGAGCCCGACAAAAACTGTGCAGTAGAAAAGAACAACGCAGATTCGGATCAACACCTTCAAGCCTAAAGCCATGGATTTTGCCTCTGCTTACGGATTATACTCTGTACTGAAAAAGGACAGCCCTGTGCAAAACACTTTACATCTCCACCGGGAACCAGGCATAACATAGCTGCACGGCACCTTCTCCGGTAAAACGAGATGCCGTTATTGTACCCGGCAGAAAAAAACAGACAAGCTTCACCCCTTAAAAAGAACCTTTTATGAACGACACCTTAGATCTCTGGAAACTCCTGGCCGGCCTGGCCATTTTTCTCTATGGCATGTTTCTCATGGAGGACTCCATCAAGGCCATGAGCGGCAGGGCCTTTCGTAAAATGATCAGGCAGTACACCGCCGGCCGTCTGCGCTCCGTGGGCAGCGGCGCCCTGGTTACCGCCATCCTGCAGAGCAGTTCGGCGGTTTCCCTCATGGTCCTGGCCTTTGTCGGCGCCGGGGTGATGACCATGGAAAATGGCATCGGTGTCATGATGGGCTCAAACATCGGCACCACCTTTACGGCCTGGATTGTTGCCGTTTTCGGCTTTAAAATCAAGATAGAGAGCTTTGCCCTGCCGCTGATTGCCGTGGGCGGTATGATCCTCATCGTCTTTGGCCCTGGTTCACGATTCTTCCAGGCCAGCCGCCTGCTCCTGGGTTTTGGCTTTCTCTTTCTCGGCCTCGACTTTATGAAGAGCAGTGTCGAGAGCTATGCCCAGCATCTTGACCTCCAGCGCATTGCCGCCTACGGCCTCTGGCTCTATGCCCTCTTCGGCATCGTGATCACGGCGCTTATGCAATCAAGCTCAGCCAGCATCGCCATCGTCCTTACCGCTTTAAACAGCAGCCTTATCACCTTTCCCATGGCCGTGGCCATGGTGATCGGCGCCAACGTCGGCACCACCATCACCGTTTTACTGGGCTCCCTCGGCGGAATTGAGGCAAAAAAAAGGGTGAGTGTCAGCCACCTGATCTTCAATCTGGTCACCGGCGCCGTGGCCTTCGCCGCCATTCAGCCCCTGTCCTGGCTGGTCAGCCGTTTTTTTGATACCGCCACCAACAGCGTCATGGCCCTGGCCCTCTTTCATACCCTGTTTAACATTCTCGGCGTCCTGCTCTTCCTGCCCTTTATCGGCATGCTAGCCCGCTTCCTGATCAAGTCCTTCCCCGACCACAGGGAGATCCTCACTGTATTCCTGCGCAACACCCCCACCCAGGTGCCGGATGCCGCCACCGCCTCCTTGCGCCAGGAAATCCTTCACCTCTTTGAAGAATGCCAACTCTACAACCTGCGCTCCTTTAAAATTGATGAGCGCCTTGTTTTCGACCACCCCCTGCCCTTTGAAAAAGGGCGCAGCAAACGCGCTCTGCTTGACGACCAGTACGACAAGGTCAAGCTCCTCCATGGCGAAATTTTTGAATTCTACGCCCAGCTTCTCAACGAAAAGCAGGAGGCCACCGAGGCCAAGGAGCTGGAAAGAATTATTTACGCCTCCCGCAACATCATGAACTCCATTAAGAACATCAAGGGAGTGCGTCATAATCTTGATGAGTTTGATGCCGCCGACAACGATTTCCTCAACAGCCAATACAAGGGCTTCAGGCGCCGGCTCATGGAACTCTACCACGACATCAATCGCTTTCGGCCCCTTGACAATCTCCAGGAACAGTACCGGGAGCTGCTGCGCTCCATTGTCCACCTGGAGCAGGCCGACAAACGCTTCATCAAGGAAACCATGGCCAAATCGGTGTCCGGCGCCATCAGGGAGATCGATATCGCCTCCCTGCTCATGGTCAACCGCCTCTTTAACCAGGCCTGCCGCCTGCAGATCTTTGCTCTCAAGGATCTGCTGCTCAGCCACGAGCAGATCCACGATTTTGACCACGCCCTGGAGATGAAGGCCTTTCTGGATGAGGAAACGGCCAAGGAGGGGGAAAATAATGGCTGACAGGGAACCGTTCGACTACCGGGGCGACTGCTGAAAGGGCTTTAAGGACGTAAGGTTACGTCTGCGCCAAGCCCCGACCGGGGCCACATTCAGCTTCATCTGCAGCCAGGATGTGGCCGGCAAGATGGACAGGGTCATCGCCTTTAGCGATGGCCGCACCATCTCCAAGGAACCTCAAGGCCATGACACCCTCTTTATAGTCGGGAAAACCTGAGCAACAGCCTGCTCAGGACTGCTCTTCTGCCAACTCTTCATCTTCTAGACTGAAAAACCGCCGAACATCCTCGAAAATCAAATAGAGGGCCGGGATGATAAGCAGGGCTATCACCGTGCCAAAGAGGATGCCAAAGGCCAGACTAATGGCCATGGGGATGAGAAACTGGGCCTGGGTGCTGGTCTCCAGAATAATGGGGCCCAGGCCGAAAAAGGTGGTGAGCGAGGTCAGCAGGATGGGCCGAAAACGGCGTTGACCGGCAGTGACAATGGCATCGTAAAGGGCAATGCCGCGGCCCTGGAGTTGATTGATATAATCGATGAGCAACAACGAGTCGTTGACCACGACGCCAGACAGGGCGACAATACCGAACATCGACATAATGGCGATATTATGGCCGAGGATAAAATGGCCCCAGATAGCGCCGACAACGCCAAAGGGTATGGAGACCATAATCAATAAGGGCTGGACATAACTGCGCAACGGAATGGCAAGCAGGGCATAAATCACCAGCAGGGCGATACCGAAGCCGCGCTTCATACTGCTCAGAGACTCATTACGCTCCTTACTCTCCCCCTCCAGATCAATGGTCAGGCCGGGATACTCTGCCGCTATATCTTTAAGGATGCCGCGCTGCAGATCAGCGATAATCTCTTCGGCATTGGCCACCTTATTATCCACCGAGCCGGTGAGGTTTGTCACCCTTTGCCGGTCACTGCGGTTAATCTGGCTGAACCCCTTTGACTCAATAACCTCGGCGGCCTGATAGAGAGGGACCTCGCCGCCCTCTGGGGTACGAATCCGCAGATTCTCCAGGTTCCAGAGATGCTGGCGTTCCTCCTCCGGATAGCGGACCATGACCTTGACCTCGTCACGGCCCCGCTGCAAACGCAGGGCCTCGGAGCCATAAAAGGCGGCGCGCAGTTGTCTGCCCAGCTCCTCCTCGGTAACCCCCAGGGTCCGGGCCGCCGGTTTGAGTTTGATCTTCATCTCTTTCTTGCCACGGCTCAGGCTATTGGTGATATCACCCACCCCCGGATACTCCACCAACACGGCCCGCACCCGTTCAGCAACCTCGTCCAGGACCTGGAAATCATCATGCCCGAGGCGGATATCGATATTGGCCCCCATGTGGACCAGGTTATTTTCAAAGGTCAGGGCCTCGACACCGGCAATCTCCCCCACCTGGGCACGCCAATACTTGGAGACATCGTTGGAACTCACCGAGCGAAACTCGCTGGGGGTCAGGTTAAGGGAAAGCCGGGCCAGATGAGAACCACCCTCACCCACGGTGGAGTAAAGATGGCGGAGGATGGTTTTCTCCCCCGCTGGCAGGTTGGCGTCAAAATGGGCAATGGTCTTTTCCGCCTGCTTTTCAATAAACTGCTGGATCTCCCTGGTCTTGGCCACTGCCGTGCCGGGGGGCATTTCCAGGGCGACTTTGACCGTATCACTCTCGACCTTGGGCATGAAACGGAACTTGACAATACCACCGGCCACCATGGCCATGGTGACAATGAGGGTGGCAATGGCCACACTCATGGCCAGATAGCGATGGTGCAGACATTTTTCCAGAAAGCGGCGATAGGGGCCGCTGATAAAACCGTAGAGCCAACGGCCGAACTTCTGGCGCACCTGTTCCGGCTTCTTAAGAAAAAACCAGACCTCGCCTTTATTTTTCAAAGGCCGGGAGAGATGGGCCGGCAGCACAAAGAGGCATTCCACCAGGGAGACCAGGAGGATGAGGATAACCACCTTGGGAATGGTATTAATGAACTTACCCATCACGCCGCTGACATAGAAGAGCGGCATAAAGGCGGCCACCGAGGTCAGGATGGCAAAGACCACTGGCGTCGCTACCTGGGAGGCGCCCCGCACCGCCGCCTCACGCAAAGGCAGGCCTTTGGCCCGGTGGGTATAGGTGTTTTCGCCAACAACAATGGCGTCATCAACGACAATCCCCAAGGCCATAATAAAGGCAAAGAGCGAGATCATATTGATCGAGGCATCCATGGTCGGCATGAAGAGAAAGGCGCCGAAAAAGGAGATGGGAATGCCCAGCATAACCCAGAGGGCAAGCCTGACTTCCAAAAAAAGCCCGAGAATAAAGAGCACCAAGACCAGGCCCATGAGGCCATTATTAAGCAGCAGATCAATGCGGCTGACCAGGGCTTCGGAACGGTCCTTCCAGACCGCCAGTTTGACACTGGCCGGCAGGCTGTCGTTCTTCTCGGCCACATATTGATAGACGGTGCGCGAGATATCCTTGGGGGTCTGGTCGCCGATCCGAAAAATCTCGATCATGGCGGCCCGCTTGCCGTCAAAAAAAGCGGTTTCATCGGTTTCGGCAAAGTCATCACGGATGGTGGCGATGTCGCCCAGCAGGACCTCACTGCCATCCTCCTGATGGACGATGGCAATACTGCCATATTCCGGGCCCAGATAACGCCTCTCCTTGGTGCGGATCAGCACCTCGCCGCTCCCGGTCTTGATGGTGCCGCCGGGCAGATCGAGGGAGGCCTGTCTGATCCGGCGGGCAACCTGGTCAAGGGTCAGGTTATAACGGCGCAGGGTATGCTCGGGGATATCAATGGTGATTTCATAGGGCCGCACCCCGGAAAGCTCGGCCTGGGTAATATTGGGCATGACCAGGAGGTCATCACGAATAGTGTCGGCGATCTCGCGCAGGCCGCGCTCGGGGACATCGCCATAGACGGCCAGGGTAAGAACCTCGCGCTTGCGCAGGACGTTGCTGACCACCGGCCGCTCGGCATCCTCGGGAAAGGTCGAGATGCGATCTATCTCACTTTTAATGTCCTGCAAGACCTGGTCTTGGTTCTCTCCGGGGTAGAGCTCGGCAAGCACCCGACCGGACCCCTCAGAGGCAGTGGAGCGCACCTCTTTGATGCCGTCGATCCCGGTAAGATTCTCCTCAATCTTCAGGATGATCCCCTCTTCGACCTCCTCGGGGCCGGCGCCGGGATAGGCCACCACCACCTCGACATAGTCGAGGGCGATATCAGGAAAAACCTCCTGCTTGATCTGCAGGCTGACCAACAGGCCGCCGACAATAAAGACCAGCATCAGGAGGTTGGCGGCCACATGGTTGCCCGCCATCCAGCGAATTGGGCCGTTCATGGTGCATTACCCCCGGCACCGATTCTGACCAGCAGGCCGTTTGCCGCACCGCTTACCGTGCTTACCACCAGGCGGTCGCCGTCAGCCAGGCCCTTGCCAACCAAAACGGTGTTCTTTTCCTTGCGGGCCACTTCGACCTGACGCAAAACCAATTTATTGTCTTGATCAACGAGCCAGACCCGGTCTTCACCCTGCAAGGCCTTTCGTGGAATGCGGGCCACCCGGGACAATATCCGGCCCTCGACCTCCACCTCGACAAAGCTGCCAAGGGGCAGCTCGCGGCTATGAGGGCTGGCGGCCTTGAGCCGGTAAGGATCATCAATAACAATCACCACCTCAACCATCCGCGTCTTGGTATCCACCTCACCCATGGCGCGGTTAAGAAAACCCTGCCAGTGGTGAGTTTGACCAGCCACGGCCATGGTGACGATGGCTGCGGAGCCCTGCCCCCCCTTATTCTGGCGGGGGATGGTGAGCCAACCCAGATCGGCCAGGGGCAGAGGCACGACAATCTCAGCGCTGTCGGTGCCGGCAACTTCCAAAATCATGGTGCCGGAACGCAGATATTGGCCGACATCAACATTTTTTAGGCGGACAAAGCAATTAAAAGGCGCCCTTATTTGGGTCCGCCCTAGGTTGAGCTCGGCCAACTTCACCTTGGCCATGGCCGAAGCCACCTCAGCCTTGGCACTGGCCAATTGCGGTTCATAGACCACCAGGGGCAGGGGTTCACTCTCCTGGCGGCGGAGCATCTGCCACTCGCGCCTGGCAATGACGGCCTTACCCTCAATAAGGGCAAGGTCAAGCTCGGCCTTGGAAAGATCGGCCCGGGCCTGTTCCAGAGCCAGGACATAATCAGCCTCTTCAATTTCAAGGAGCAACTCGCCCTTGGCAAAAAAGGCGCCCTGGACCAGGCGCGGTGAAACATTTTCCACCACGCCGCTTACCTGGGGGATAATCTCCACCTGCTGACGGGCAGCCACGGTGCCGGTGGCCCGTACCGTCACCGGCAGGTCAACGAGGCTGACAACCATGGTCTGCACCATAGGACCCTGACTGATGGGAGAGATACGTTTGGGGGCCTTGCGGCTTTTGACCATGATCATGGCAACCAGCACCGCAAGGGCAATGATCACCAAAGGTAGCATGTATTTAATAATCGTTTTTCTCATACCTGTTTCCGCGCCTGGTTAGGCGTGGTCCATTCTCTATTTTATCGTTCAGAGGAGCTCTTTTTGTTTTCACCTTCTTGATCCCACATGTCCTACTGACTCCTCGTGCTGATCTCAGCATCCATCCAACTCCCACCCAGGGCCCTGGCAAGCTGGATGCGGCTGGAAATACGCTGGCGCTGGGCGGCGATCAGGGCGATACGGGCCGAGGCATCACTGGCCTGGGCCGTCAGTACCGGCAGAAAATCATCCAAGCCCTGCTGGTACCTCTCCAAAGCCAAGCGCAGGGTGGCAGCCGTGACCTCCTGGCGTTCCAGCAAGATTTTCATATTGTCATCCATGCCACGCTCTTTGACCAGGGCATCCTCCACCTCTTGAAAGGCCTTGAGAACCGTCAGTCGGTAGGCGGCGGCCCGTTCGGCAAAAAGGGCCTTTTTCCGCTCCACCTCCTGGCGGCGCTGGCCGCCATCCAGCAGGGGCTGGGCCATATTGGCCAACAGATTCCAAAAAATATTGGGAGACTGGAGCAGGGAGTGGAGTTCGCTGCTCTGGCCACCATAATTGGCAGTCAGTTTGAAACTGGGAAAACGATCGGCGATGGCCACAGCCACCTCGGCATCGGCGGCCTGCAGGGCAAGGAAGGCGGCCTCAATATCGGGACGATTGGTGATCAGGTCAGCGGGCAGACCCTGGGCAAAGGAGAGCTGCAGATCGGGGAGAACAGCCAGCGAGCCGAACTCCTGGCTGCCCGGCAGCGCACCGAGTAAAACGGCCAGCCTGTTTTCGGCCACTTGGTGCTCGGCCTCCAACAGGGGCAACTCGGCCTTGGAGCTGAGCAGGGTCTGCTTGGCCTGGTAGAGGTCAAGGGAAGGGGCGACACCACGCTGATAACGCCACTCCACCAAATCAACGGTCTTGCTGAAGGAATCGATGATCTCCCGATTGAGAGCAAGGCGATCCCGGAGTTCAACCAACTGATAATAGGCCTCAGCAAGCTGGGCCGAAAGGCTGAGATAGAAGGCCTTGAGATCATGAGCGGCAGCACCGCGGCGCAAAGAGAAGGAGTGGCGCTCTTGGGCCAGTTTCCGCCAGAGGTCAAGCTCATAGCCGGCGGCAAGGGACCCCTGGTAGCTGGCAACATCAGTGGTGGTGCCGCCAAAACGGCTGCGGCCGGCACTGGCCGCCATATCAAGGCTGGGCCACAGGGAGGAATGCTCTTTGCGCTCCAGGGCCTCGGCCTGGCGGAGGCGAGACCAGGCCATCTCCAGGTCAAGATTTTCGGCAAAGCCCATGGCCATAATGGCATTAAGCTGGGGATCGTCAAAGCTCAGCCACCAGCGTTCATGATCTGCCAGTGGCATTTCCTGCTCAGGGGCGGGAGTGCGATAGTGGTCAGGGAGGTCGGTAAAGGGCGTGGCCTGCGGGTCATGGAGCGAGCAGCCTGCCATCAACACGACGACGAACAGTGCAAAAAGAGTGTTTCTCATCCCTCCATCCCCTTGACGATAAAGTCGGTCAGCAACTCGATGATCTCATCAATACTCTTACTTTTTTCGACACTGCCGAGAATCCGCCCTTGATGCTGGAAGGTCAGGGTGTGACTCATGGCCCCCAGGGCAAATTGGAGCCTCAAGGCCACCGACTCACGGGAACGGTCCGGCAAGGCCTGGCAGAGCAGATTGAGCAGCAGCTCAAGAACGCCGCTTACCTTACCCAGAAAAAGCTGGCGCACCGTTTGATCAGGATCAGAGAGCGCCCGGCCGACAAGTATACGAAAATAGCCGCTGCCGGAGTCCCGGTGCAGCAGGGCCAGGGTGGGCTCGGTAAAGCAGCGCAACACCTCTTCGACCCCTGGCCTGGCGCCGCTGGCCGCGGACCGCTCGGCAACCTCCTGCATCCGTTTCGTGCGGATAGCATTAAGCGGGACAAGATGGAGGTCAAAAATGGCCTCCAGCAAGGCCTCCTTGGAGCCGAAATGGTAGTTCACCGCCGCCAGATTCACCCCTGCCTTGGCGGTAATCGCCCGCAGGGATGTATGATGGAACCCATCAACGGCAAAAAGTTCCTCGGCGCTTTTTAAAATTTTCGTCTTGGTATCAAGTGGGGTCATGGCATCTTTTAAACAGGTATTTCTGCATATTTATACCATACGTTTAAAACGCATGTTTGAATTTGGCAAGAAAAAATTTCGTTGCTGAGCCTGGCAGAGAGAGGTTTCTCCGCCCAGAGTCCTGGACTGTGGCGTGGTAACAAGAGGCAATTACCCTAAAATTTTCTTGTCTTTGCCATAGCCAGTCTGTACTATTGGAAAGATTGATTGGGCTGCATTTTTCTTTAAAAAAAAGTCAGCCCCTAGGTTAAAAAAAATCAGCCAACACGACATTCATCAAAAAGAATGATTGGTTATCATTAGACAATTTCAGAATTTGTTTTCATAATCTATTTTATTTAGAAGGAGCACATCCAATGGCAAGCGATAAAATTATCCAAGTTACCGACGCTGATTTTGAAGAAAAAGTCCTCAAGGCTGACCTGCCCACCCTGGTCGACTTCTGGGCCCCTTGGTGCGGTCCCTGTAAGGCCATTGGCCCCATGATCGACGAACTGGCCGCCGAATATGAAGGTAAGGTCCAGATCTGCAAGATGAATGTTGACGACAGCCCGGAAACCCCAGGCAAGTATGGCATCCGCGCCATCCCCACCCTGATCTTCTTTAAAAACGGTGAGGTCGCCGACCAGGTTACCGGTGCCGTGGGCAAGCCGCAGCTGGCCGCCATGCTCGACAAATAGAAGCCCCTACCCAAAGTAGTCGGCGGACGTTAAAAAAGTGGAACCAAGGTTCCACTTTTTTTGTGCCCTTATCCCACCCGAACCCTTGTGAAAAAAACGTATGAGTACTCCTGATCACCAACTTATTATTGTCGGCGGCGGCCCTGCCGGCCTTACCGCCGGGCTTTATGCCGCCAGAGGCATGGTGGACGCGGTCCTCCTGGAAAAAGGTGCCACCGGCGGCCAGGTCATGCAAACCGACTGGATCGACAACTATCCAGGCTTCCCTGAGGGACTTTCCGGCTTTGACCTCTCCGAAAAAATGACGGCCCAGGCCAAACGTTTTGACCTGAAGGTCAAGCAGGCAACCGTCACCAAGATGGACCTCGTTGGCCCCATAAAAACCATCTACCTCGAGGACGACTCAACCTTAACCAGCCGGGCGGTGATTATCACCACCGGTGCCCGTCCCAATCAGGTTAACATCCCCGGGGAAGATCAATACTATGGCCGTGGTGTCTCCTACTGCGCCACCTGCGACGCCCCTTTTTATCGCGGCAAGACGGTCGCGGTTATCGGTGGCGGCAATACTGCCGTCCAAGAGGCCGAATACCTGACCAAATTTGCCGACAAGGTCTATGTTATCCACCGCCGCGACACCCTGCGCGCCACCAAGATTGTTCAGGAAAAGGCCTTTGCCAACGCTAAGATCGAGTTTGTCTGGGACACCGTTCCCACCGAGGTCATAGGCGACCTGCTGCGCGGCGTTATCGGCCTTGCTGTCAAGAATGTCAAAACCGATGAGACCTCTACCCTCGACCTGGACGGCGTTTTCGTCCTTATCGGCATCCGCCCCAATATGGAGATGCTGCCTCTGGATCAGCTTGACAACGACCAGGGCTTTATCCACACCAATGTTGAGATGCAAACCTCCCAACCCGGTGTTTTTGCTGCTGGCGACATTATTTATAAAAATTTTCGCCAGGTGGCCAATGCCGTGGGCGAAGGCTGCGTGGCCTGTCTCTCTGCTGAGCACTACCTTGAAAATAATGAATAATCCTGTTTCCTTACCTGCAAACTAAGGACCTCTCACAATTGCCGACGGCAAAAAAGAAAAACCAGTACCGTTCAGACGGTACTGGTTTTTTTATGGCAGAAATCAATTTTCCGCGGTAAACATCCATTTTCATGTCGAAATTAATCGTTCCTGTAATTTTTCAAGAACTCTTTACCTCCTAAAGATATCTATTATATTTAAGCCCCTTGCTCTGCTGTCCTGAGATCTTGGTTACACTTCGTCATCCCCCGCTTTAAAGAGGAACATATGAAGTACATCTCCCTGCTTATCTCCCCTCTGCTGCTTATCGCCCTTATCGGCTGTTCAGGCAAATCAACCGGCCAAGAAAAATCAGGCCCGGAGGCCGTAGTCCATGAGGCCATGCGGGCCTTCAACAACGGCAACTACGTCACCGCCCTTAAGCATTTTGATATCCTTACTGACCGCTATCCCTTCAGTCAGTATAGTCTGATGGCTGAGCTCAAGTCCGCTGACTGTTATTACTATCAGCATAAGTACACCGAGGCCATTGCCGCCTACCTGGACTTTGAAGAGAGCCACCCGACTAACGAGGCCGTGCCCTACACCATGTTTCAGGTGGGTATGAGCCATTACAATCAGCTGGACAGCATTGACCGAGACCCGGCCAGTGCTGTTGAGTCCATTGCCGTTTTTAGCAAATTGATCCGCAGCTATCCGCAATCATCCTATATTGATGAAGCCCGGCGCCGCATCGGAGCTGCCCGTAATTTTCTGGCCAACCATGAGATGTATGTGGCCCGGTTTTATATCAAGACAGATAAGCTCAAGCAGGCCGAGATACGCCTGGAGTATCTCCTCGACAATTACCCCGAATCCACGGTGACCACCGAGGCCGAACAGACCCTGGCTATTTTGAAAAGCGGCAAGAAACCGCGGGGTTCCTGGAAGGACTGGATTCCAGAACTGGGTATGCCGGACTGGGAGACCTTCTCCTCCTTCAAGCAAGGCGGCTCAGGAAGCTGATCTTCACGTCCTCAACAGAGGGTGACAATAAAAAAGGCTCACATATAGACATATGTGAGCCTTTTTTATTGTATGAGTCGACGCCTATCGGCAGTCTGGCACTTATCTGCTGGCGAAAAACCTTTTAAGACCAGCCATGGCGGAGATGATGGCATCTGGTTATTTCAGACCTCCTCCACCTCAATACACTTGGTGGGGCAGATGGCAATGGTACTCTCCAGGGCCTGAGTCAACTCCACCTCGTCGCCGATGGCATCGGCCTTTCCCGTCATCTCATCGTAAAAAAAAATCTCCGGCATCTCGACGACACAGGCCTCACACCACTTGCAGCGATACGAATCCACAATCACCCGTACTTTTTTCATAGCTCACCCCGTCCTTTAGGATTCCTCTAGTTTCTTTTCAAGTTCCCTAATGCGGCCAAGATATTCCATATTTTTGGCCTCCACCGCCTGGAGACGTTTTGCCAACTGGGTGACCATGTCCTTTAAGACGGGAAATTCATCGTTGACCAGGGCCATCTGAAAGGTGCGCTCATTGACCTGAACAATCCAGGTCTTTTCAGCAGCCCGGGCACTGGCGTTCCGGGGCTGGCCGGTGAGCAGGGCCATTTCACCGAGGATGTCCCCGGTGCCGAGGGTAGCAACCACTTGCGGCTCCCCGTCGTCTCCCTCCTTCAAAACCTCGACCTTACCCTCCATGATATAGGCGAGATGACCGCCTTCAGCGCCCTGGGCAATAATTATCTCACCCGGCTCGTAGAGCTTGGTTTCAAATGTTTGTGCCGTCATAGACGTTCTCCTTTTCGAAATGGCATGGCCTTCAACCGCTGAAAATCGTGACGTTGACCCTCAGGGGCATCTTATTCTTTTTTCCTGGCCATCTTTTTATCATAGCGTTCCTGTTCGCTGTAGATGCAGCCGCAATAGGGTTGCCGGTAGAGTTCCATGGCCAACGACCGGTCGATTCCCTCCTGCCAGCCGGCGCGAAAATCCTCATAATGAAAGGTCAAGCCGTGCTGAGCGGCCAATTCTTCGCCCTGGCGGCGAATCTCACCATGTTGCTGATAACGGCTATAGAGCAGGCTGGTGGAAAAGGCCTCAAATCCCTGCTCAACAGCGAGACGGGCCACCTCGGCCAGTCGCATACCATAACAGATCCGACAGCGCTCCTCCTCCTTGTAGACAACCTGGCGCAGATACTCCTTCAGGCCATAGTTACTGTCGTAGACAACTTCAAAATCTTCCTTGTCAGCCATAAGGCACATGGCAGCCAGCCTTTTTTTAAACTCCCGGAAGGGATGGATATTGGGATTGTAAAAATAGCCGGTGACCTCATGCCCCTGTTGACGCAGTCGCGACAGGGGATAGAGGGAGCAAGGGCCACAGCAGGTATGGAGGAGAATCTTCATCGTTAGCCACGACCGGTCCGATAATCCCGGGCATCAATGCCGAACTTATGGATCTTATAGTTGATAATGCGCAGGGAGGAATCAAGATACTTGGCAGCCTTGGTCTGGTTGCCCCTAGTGTGCTTTAAGGCCTCAATAATGAGTTCGCGCTCAAAGGTTTCAACTGCGGCGCTAAAGGACAGGGGATTTTTCTCCGAGGCACTGTCAGCCGTCTGCAGGGTGGGGGGCAGATGAAAACTCTTAATGGCCTCACCGTCACAGATCAACACCGCCCGTTCGATACAGTTTTGCAGCTCCCGGACATTTCCCGGCCAATGGTATTGCATGAGAAGATCAATGGCCGGCGTCGAGATCCGCGAGATCTGTTTATTATTTTCCTTACAAAACTCGGCAAGGAAATGCTCAGCCAAGAGGAGAATATCCGTCCGCCTTTTACGCAACGAGGGCAAATAAATAGGAAAGACATTGAGACGGTAATAAAAATCCTCGCGAAAACGACCGGCCTCCACCGCCTTTTCCAGGTCAACATGGGTGGCGGTCACCAGCCTAACATTGCACTTGGTGGGCGCCACCCCGCCTAAACGCTGAAACTCACGATCCTGAATAACATTGAGAAGCTTGACCTGCACAGCCTGGCTCAGTTCGCCAATCTCGTCAAGAAAGAGGGTGCCGCCTTCTGCCAGCTCAAAGCGCCCCTTTTTGGTGGCCGTGGCCCCGGTAAAGGCCCCTTTCTCATGGCCGAAGAGTTCACTTTCCAGCAGGGTCTCAGGCAGGGCCGAACAGTTCACCACCACAAAGGGCTTATCGGCCCGCTTACTATTATAATGCAGGGCCTTGGCAACCAGGGTCTTACCGGTTCCAGACTCGCCGCGCAACAGCACGGTGGCGTTGGAATCAGCCACCCGATGGATCATCTCAAAGACCTCACGCATCCGCGAGCTGTTGCTGACGATATTGCCGATCTGATATTTGCCGGAGAGCTGGCGTTTCAGCGAACTGTTCTCGCGGACCAACTGCCGTTTTTCTTCGTTAACCGCTTTGATGCGGATAACGGCCTGGGCAATGAGTCCTGAGAGGATGGTCAAAAACTGCAGATCGTTCTCAAAATTAATATCGCTGTCATACTCCCGATCAACGCTTAAGGCACCAATGACCTGCTGGCCATGGGTGATAGGGACGCAGAAAAAGGAGATCTGCTTCTGAGAGATGTCGCCGCGGGCCCTGGTCCTGTTCAAAAACAGAGGTTCATCGCTGATGGAGGGCACGACAATGGGAGCACCGCTGGCCACCACCCGGCCGGTGATACCCTCGCCCACCTCATACTTGCCGCGCTTGCGGGCCTCGGCCGTCAAGCCGTGGGCAACTTCGATTTCAAGCTGGGAGGTCGTAGGGTTGATTATGCTGACCGTGCCGTTATGCATCCCCCGGTTGGAGGAAAGAATCTCCATGATCTGCTCAAGACACTCCCTGAGATCAGTGGAGGACGCCAGCACCTTGGTGATTTCATAGAGGCTGGTTACGTCAGCAAGTTGCTGGTCTATCATATTATTGGCCATCTTCGTCTATCTGTCGGCAAGGGTTACTGATTGGCAAATGTCTATCATCCACACAAAAAAAGCCGCTGAAAGCGGTATCTCTTTCAGCGGCAAACATATTACAAATATGAAAAAAAATCGAGCCTTTCAGGATCCCCCTACAAAACAAGGGCCCAGACCTCTGCCAGAGTGGCAGATACAAGGTGAAAGCTTACCAGCAAAGGCAACAACGGCCCCTTACTCTTTTTCACCTTCAAGGGGACAGATCACCATTACTTCATTTTTGTTCAAGCTCAAAAAATCGGTGGTGTGCAGCACCTCACCACTGTGAATACTGGAAACTGTGGCATCGGTGACCGGGATAAAGGCCTTTTCCGTTTCCCCTAGGTAATCGGTCATCCTCTCCTGGGGCAAGAGATAGATAGTACCCTCGATCTTGAGGCTGACGGTGAAAATAATCGCCCGGGATTTTTCCTTTTCTATCTGAATCAACATAATTTCCTCCTGGCAGGCAGCGCCACACAAAACCTCCATGCCGGCGGCAGCCCCTTAGATCTGACAGCAAATCATCCTTTCAACTCAGGATATGGCCAGGGCTAGAAAAAGTCAACGCCTGCTATACAGTGTTACCAAACTTGGCACAAATCTCGCCATAGACCCGGTCGACGCTGATCTTTTTCATACACTGCCAGTTATCGCAGGGTTGCCAGCGATAACAGGGGGCACAGTCGAGATCCTCGCGGATGACGGTATGGATATCGCCGTATGGCCCGGTTCTAACAGGATTGGCCGGGCCAAAAATGGCAAAGACCGGCACCTCCTTGGCTGCGGCGATATGCATGGGCCCGGTATCATTGGTGACAAAGAAGGTCGCCTTTTCAATGACTGCCACCAGCTCTTTAAGATTGGTGCGGCCGGCAATGGACAGGGCCTTATTGCCCGAGGCCTCAACAACCTTACGGGCCACATCCTCCTCGGCCTTGCCGGCAATGATCACCACCGGAATGTTGAGACGGGCCGCCAGTTCGCCAAAGCGTTGGGCCGGCCAGCGATTGGCCTCCTTGCCCGCCGAGGGGGCAAAGACAGCATAACGCTCCGGCAGCTCGTCACAGATGGGTGGCTTGGCGTCGTAGGGGGCAAAGGGATAGACCACCTCACTGGTATCGCAACCCAGCAGGGCAGTGAGCTTCAGATAGCGATCAATGGCGTGGATGGCTGTACCGCCGGCAATCTTCTTATTATAAAAAAAAGGGCTGCCCTCGTTTGAATCGCTGAAACCGAGGCGCAGCTCAGCGCCGCCGGCCCAGGTCAAAAGACCGCTGCGCAGCAGACCGGAAAGGTCCACCGACACATCAAACTTTTCACGGCGCAGACCCTGCCACAGGCCCTTGAGTTCGGCCAGGGTCTGACCGAGGTTAGCCGCCCTCTTCCACCGCTGCTTATCAAAGAGCCAGAGTCTATCAATGAGGGGATGGCCTTCGAGAAAGGTATGCAGGCCCTTGGCAACCAGCCAGTGCACCTGGCAATGGGGATATGTTTTTTTGACCGCTGCCAGGAAGGGCAGGCTGTGGACAATATCCCCGAGGGCGCTTGGCTTTATAAGGAGGAGTTTATCCATTTTGCGGGGCAGGCCAGAGGGCATAGCATTTCCTTTCTTCGAAACAATTCTACTTTATGAACGGCATGAATTTTCGGGCACGCAACGAGATATGCAAAGCATGCCCTGCATGTCATTCCGGCATGTTTTGAGCCGGAATCCAGAAATCAGCCAGGCCTGCCGGAGCAAAGGCGCTGCCTTCCATCGACCTGCAGACATCCCTCAGGCAAGGGTATTCAAGCATTCGGCCAGGACCGCTGACCAGCGGCGATAGCCTTCATCACTTAGATGAACACCGTCTTCACTGAAACAGGAGGCCGTTTCTCCAGCCTGGAAGGATGCACAGATATCCAGATACACGCCCCAATCCTGGTTGGCAAGCTCTTTTAGGAGATCATTGAGGCGCTCAGCCGCACCAGGGGCAAGCCAGCGAAGCTGGAGGGGCAGCAGGCTGCACACCACTATAGAAGCCTGGGGATAGCCGCCATGAAGACCTCCCAGAAGAGCCTCGTAGTCGCCCAGAAAACCAAATTCACTCATCACCAGATTATTGGTGCCGATCATCACCACCACCAGATCGGCCCGGGGATGACGTTCGATGATCCGCGGCACCTGGGCCCGGCAGCCGGCCACGGTCTCACCAGGGACACCGAGATTGACACAGCTCAAGGCAGGAAAATCCTGCTGCCAGTCGTAATAGGCAATGAGGGAATCACCGACAAAGAGAATCTTCTCCACCCTAAGCCCTCCGCCCTTTGGGCTTGGAGATTAAAACCACGGCCGCCATCGAGCTGACCCGCACCACCCTCTGGCTGAGTTCGACAGCCTCCTCCTCGGCGAGGATATCCGCAGGCGACGGCGCCGCCGTATCAATTATATGGTACCAACTGCGCTCCGGACCCAGGCCAGGAACGGCAAACTTCTTGACGGTGCGGGAGGCATTGAGCATGACAAAGAAATCATCGTCGCGGCCGCCATGCTCCTGATCACCGTGCAGCATAAAGGCCAGGCAGTGGTTTTCCGGTGACCAGTCCTGCTCGCCGGCCTTGCGGGACTGCCAGGTAATCCCCGGAGAAAACTCCTCACTTTCAAAAAACTCACAACGCCTGAAAATTTTATGGCCCCGGCGCAGGGCAATGAGCATCTTAAAAAAACGGAGCTGCTCCTTATTTTCCTCAGCCAGGTGCCAATCGATCCAGCTCAGCTCATTGTCCTGGCACCAGGCATTATTATTGCCACGCTGGGTGCGGCCGAACTCATCACCGGCCACCAGCATAGGTACGCCCTGGGAGAGCATGAGAATAACGGCCATGGTCCGCAGCCTGGTCCGGCGCAACTTCTCAACCCGCTTACTCCTTGTTGTTCCCTCAGCGCCGCTGTTCCAGCTGATATTATGGTTGTCGCCGTCGCGGTTGTTCTCACCATTGCGCAGGTTATGCTTCTTGTTATAGCTCACCAGATCACGAAGGGTAAAACCGTCATGACTGGTGATGAAATTGATGGAGTTGTACGGCGTGCGCGAACTCCACTCATAGAGATCAGAACTACCGGCAATACGGGTGGCCAGGGCAGCCACGGCGTTTTCATGACCACACATGAAGCTGCGGACATCGTCGCGGAAACGGCCGTTCCATTCGGCCCAGCGTCGGTGGGGAGAGAAGCTGCCCACCTGGTAGACCCCGGCGGCATCCCAGGCCTCGGCAATGATCTTGGTATTGGCCAGCACCGGGTCTTCGGCGATCTGCTCCACCATGGGCGGGTTGCTGAGGATCTCGCCGGTGGGTGAACGCCCGAGGATGGAGGCCAGGTCAAAACGAAAACCGTCGACATGCATCTCAACCACCCAGTAATGCAGGCAATCCATGATGAAGTTGCGGACCAGGGGGTGGTTGCAGTTAAAGGTGTTGCCGCAGCCGGAGAAGTTGAGATAGCGGTACTCTTCATCGAGGAGGTAATAGATGGTATTGTCGAGGCCGCGAAAGGAAAAGGTCCGGCCCTGATAATCGCCCTCGCCGGTATGATTGAAGACGACATCAAGAATCACCTCAATACCGGCGGCATGAAGGGCCTTAACCATCTCCTTGAACTCCCGGACCTGACCGCCGCTGCTGCCGCTGGCGGCATAGGCCGCCTTGGGGGCGAAAAAAGCGATAGGGTTATAGCCCCAGTAATTCTTCAAAAACTCGCCGCTCTCCGGATCAAGAAAAAGCTGCTCATTTTCTATAAACTCGGAGACCGGCATGAGCTCCACCGCTGTCACCCCGAGCTCTTTAAGATAGGGAATCTTTTCAACCAGCCCCTGATAGGTGCCGGCATGATCAACCCCTGAGCTGGGGTGCTGGGTGTAGCCCCGGACATGGAGCTCATAGATGACAGAATCTTGGAGAGGAATATTGAGAGGCCGATCGTTGCCCCAGTCAAAATCGCCATGACTGACAACACCGCGACGAACAAAGGCTCGCTCGGTGGCATTGCCACCCTTCAGGCGGACCTGCGTCCCCCACTCACCGCCATTACTCAGGGCGCCGGCATAGGGATCAAGGAGAAACTGGTTATGGCGAAAACAATGGCCCTTGACCAAGGGACCATGGGGACCGATGACCCGGTAGCCATACTCAACACCTGAGGGCAGCCCCCAAATCTGCAGGTGCCAGATATCGCCGGTACGGTTGACCTCGCTATCAAGAAAAATTTCCTGCCATTTTTCCGTCTGGCCAGGCAGGAACAACACCAGAGCAACCTGTTCCCCGTGGCGGGAAAAAAGAGAAAAATTAACCCAATCTTCATGGAAGCTGACCCCCAGAGGCAGGGGGACACCAGGACCAAAGGCCAGGGGCGTGGTTTCTTTCATCTTATCTAGGAATAATTATTATTGACATTATGTCGCACACTGCTAATATTGTAACATGCTGGTTGAGGTTTATTGTTTTTTTCTGACCACCCAAAACACTTTCCTCTCGGCCAGATGGTCGGTTCGGCAACCCAAACCAGGGACCCCCCTGAGGTTGCCGGCGGCTGACAAACCGTACTTGAACCTTTGCCCTCTGCCAGAGTCGGCAGGTTCTTTTTCATGTCAACCACTTCGCAAAAGGTGACCCATGGGACTCTTCGACAAACTCGCCATTGACAAAAAAATCACCCCGACCATCGACTGGGATCTACTGCCGGCCGAAACCTTCACCATCTTTGAAAGCTGGGGCACCAAAATTCGCGACATCAACGACCGGGAACGCTACTATTATTTTTACATCGACGGCTGGACCGAACCACCCAGCCTCTGCCTCATGGAGCGCGGCATCAAACACGCCCGGGTCCTGGCCCGCATTGACGCCCCCCAAGACCTGATTGAGCAAGCCCTGCGCGACGAGGGCAAATCCCACTCCCTGGACCGCAACTACGCCATCAATGCGGAGCTGAAAAAGTGGTTGCTGACCCATGTGGTGGACAGCACTGACGACTCCCTGATCACCCCCCTGACCGTTGAACCGCAGGAGCAGGCAGCAGAGGTTCGCCTTCCTAAGGCCGACACCCCCCTGCCCCAGGGCCTGAGCACCGTAGCGCTGCCCAATAAGGGCCGGCATGTCCAGGAGGAAGACATCCCTCACATTGTCAAAGACAATAATTTTTATGACGCCATCCGCAACCCCCAGGGCGTCTTCAACAATTTCCTCGTTGATAACGGCGATGATCTGGCCGTTGACAAGGCTACCGGCGTCATGTGGCAGCGCCACGGCCTGGATATCACCTCCATCCGCCGGATGCGTAAGCATGTCGAGCGCCTCAACAAGGAACACTACGGCGGTTTTTCCGACTGGCGCCTGCCCACCATGGAAGAGGCCCTGTCCCTGATGAAACCTGAGAAGAACCAGCAGGATCTCCATCTCGACCCGGCCTTTTCCGGAGACATCCCCTTTATCTTTGTCGCCGAAGAGCGCGATCCCGGCGGTTATTGGTACTGCGACTATAAGCGCGGCACGGTGTTTTGGGCCTCAGGCACCATCCCCGGCGGCTTTGGCCGGGTGTGCCGGACGGCTGCCTAGAATGTTGCCATAGAGTAATGAGTCAAAAAGGCGGTGGAGATTACATTCTCCACCGCCTTTTTTTTGCCTTGGCGTCATATTATATTATCAGCTCCATACTGCTGGAAATCCTTTTTCCCGGAAAGCCGCATCCGGAAA
>JBFFIS010000003.1:0-21589 GCA_041556375.1 Desulfurivibrionaceae bacterium
GATAAAGCCGCCGTCGATGGAAACCTGGCTGATGATTTGGCGGGTGAAGGGTAGAAGCATGGTGGGACAGTCGACCCCGAGCACTGCCGGGATATGTTGTTCCGGGATGTTCTTAAGCAGGAAGACACCGGCATGCTCGATCTCGACGATAAAGAGGGTCTGGCCTTCTTTTTGATCGTTGGAAACGGTGGCGGTGATGTTAAGGCTCACCTCGAAATGATCGTTTTCCAGCTTCTGGTTTTTGACTGCCAGGTTGACCTCTACCTTGGGCTCGGGTTGTTTGCCGAGAAATATATGCGGCGCATTGGGGTTTTCAAAGGAGAGGTCTTTGATATACATCTTCTGGAGGCGAAAGACGGGGGCCTCTTCATTGCCAGCGGCGGTATTTTGATCAGTCATTGGTAATCCTTTGCTTTAGATGAAAGAACAAGCCTCAGGAAAAGGCTTTCAAGGGTTAATTTATAGCTTCCCACTATAGACAGAAAGTCATGCTATTTCAAAGGGAAATAGCAATTTTACCGCTTTGAAAGAATCCTTTGCAAGTAATGGCCGGTAAAAGAGTCTTTGTTGGCGGCCACCTTCTCTGGCGTTCCTTGGGCAATGATTTGGCCACCCCCCTCACCGCCTTCAGGGCCTATGTCGATAATGTGGTCAGCGGTCTTGATGACATCAAGGTTGTGTTCAATGATGACCACACTATTACCGCTATCAACAAGGCGGTTGAGGACAGCAAGCAGGTGCTGGATATCGGCAGGGTGGAGGCCGGTGGTGGGCTCGTCGAGGATGTAGAGGGTGCGGCCGGTTGATCGCTTTCTCAACTCTCGGGCCAGTTTGATTCTCTGGGCCTCGCCGCCGGACAATGTTACCGAGGATTGCCCCAAAGAAATATAGGGCAGGCCGACATCGGCAACAGTTGCCAGCCTGTTTTTGATGGGCGGCACATTCTTGAAAAAGTCAAGGGCCTCTTCCACCGTCATGGTCAGAATGTCGGCGATATTTTTGTCCTTGAACTTGATTTCCAGAGTTTCCCGGTTGTAGCGTTTTCCCTTGCAGGTTTCACAGGTGACATAGATGTCGGGCAAAAAATGCATGGCAATCTTGATCACGCCTTCGCCTTCACAGGCCTCGCAGCGTCCCCCCTTAATATTAAAGCTGAAACGCCCTGGTTTATAGCCGCGGGCCCGCGCCTCGGGCAGTCTGCTGAAAAGCTCCCTGATCGGTGTCAGAATACCGGTATATGTAGCTGGGTTGGAGCGTGGTGTGCGACCGATGGGGCTCTGGTCAATATCAATCACCTTGTCGATGTGATCAACGCCGGCAAGGGAGGCGTAGGAGCTGCTCGCGCCTTTTTTGTGGTGAAGATGGTTCATCACCCCCTTGTAAAGGGCTTCGATTACCAGGGAGCTTTTGCCGGAACCAGAAACACCGGTGACACAGGTCATGAGCCCCAGGGGGAATTTGGCGGTTATTTTTTGGAGGTTGTTAGCACAGGCCCCCTTGACCGAGATCCAGCCCTTTGTGGTCGAAGACTTGCGGCGTTTGACAGGAATAGAGATTTCAAGGCGGCCGGAAAGGTAGCCGCCGGTGATCGAGGCCGGGTCGGCTATAAGGCCTGGTACCGGGCCGTTATAAACCACCTCGCCCCCATGGATGCCAGCCCCTGGGCCGATATCAAGGATGTGGTCAGCGGCCAGAATGGTATCAGTGTCATGTTCAACAACGATCACAGTATTGCCGAGATCGCGGAGGTTGGTCAGGGTCTTAATCAATCGATCGTTATCGCGCTGGTGGAGACCAATACTCGGTTCATCGAGGATGTACAGGACGCCGACAAGCTGGGAGCCGATCTGCGAGGCCAGCCGGATGCGCTGGGCCTCGCCGCCAGAGAGGGTGCCGGCAGTGCGGGCCAGGGTGAGATAACCAAGGCCGACATCACGCAGAAAGCCCAGGCGTTCGTTGATTTCCTTGATTACCCGTTCAGAAATGATCTGCTCCTGGCTGGAAAAGTGCAGAGCCTGCAGGGTTTCATGGAGTCTGTCGATTGACATGGTGGTGAACTCATGAATGGACCAGTCGCCAATTTTTACGGCCAGGGCCTCGGGCTTGAGTCGGGCGCCATGGCAGCGGGGGCAGGGCTGCTCGTTCATGTATTGCCCCAGTTCGTCACGCATGGCCGACGAGCTGGTTTCGTGGAAGCGGCGGGCGAGGTTGGGGATGAGCCCTTCAAAAGGCGTTTCTGAGGTCATAGAGCGTTTGTAACGCACATAGTGGAAGGAAATGGGCTCACGGCCAGTGCCGTGCAGAATGACGTCCTGGGCCTTTTGTGGCAGTTTCTCAAAGGGGGTATCGAGCTTGAAGTCGTAATGGTCAGCCAGAGCCGCCAGGAGTTGGCTGGAGTAACTCTGGCTCCGGCGCCGGCCCCAAGGGGCAAGGGCCCCTTGGTTGATGGTCAGGCTGGGGTCTGGTACCACCAAGTCGGGATCAAAGAAATGTTTGATGCCCAGCCCGCCACATTCCTCACAGGCCCCTTTGGGGTTGTTAAAGGAAAAGAGTTGGGGTGAGAGGTCCTGCAGGCTGGTGCCGCATTCTATGCAGGCCGCCCGTTCGCTCAGAAGTTTCTCATCACCTGTCTCTGGGAAATTGACCAGCAAAAACCCTTGAGCAAGCTGGACGGCGGTGCTCACCGAGTCAGCCAGGCGGCGCTGGGAAGAGTCCTTGATGACGAGGCGATCCACCACCACCTCAATGGTATGGCGTTTGGTCTTGGCCAGGCTGATGCCGCTGTCAAGGGCGACAATCTCACCGTCAACCCGCACCCGGACATAGCCCTCTTTGCGCAGGCGGTCAAAGAGATCAACATATTCACCTTTACGGTTGTCGATCAGGGGGGCCAGGATAAGAAGCTTCGTTCCCTCGGCATGGGACATGAGGCTGTTGACCATATCCTCGAGAGATTGCGGTTCGATACGGGCGCCGCACTCGTGGCAATGTTGGTGCCCCACCCGGGCAAAAAGGAGCCTGAAATGGTCGTAAATCTCAGTGATGGTACCCACTGTCGAACGAGGATTCTTGCTGGTGGTACGTTGCTCTATAGAAACAGCCGGACTGAGGCCCTCAAGGGTATCGACCTCGGGCTTGTCCATTTGGCCCAGGAATTGACGGGCATAGGTGGAGAGAGATTCAACATACCGGCGCTGGCCCTCTGCATAAAGGGTGTCAAAGGCCAAAGATGACTTGCCGGAGCCGCTGAGCCCGGTAAAGACCACAAGCCGGTTACGGGGCAGATCAACATCGATATTTTTGAGATTATGCATCCGGGCCCCCCGAATGCGTATTGTGTCAGGCTCCATGGACTCTTGTTGGGTTGAAAAAGGTCAAAAGGGATAGCAAAGAACCGTTTCTACCTTACCAAGGTAGTAATGGGAAGCATTTTTACAACCCCTGTCTGACGAGGCGGGCGGCAAAAAAGCCATCAAGGCCCTGGCTGGGGAGTGTTCGCAAAAAGCCTTGGGGGGTGAGAAAAGGCTCGGCCGGGCCGGAAAGCTCGAGCGACTGAATGCTAAAGTGGGGATGAGCCAGTAAAAACGCTGTAATAACATCCTCGTTTTCCAGGGTGGAAAGGGAGCAGGTGACATAGACAATAACACCACCCTCACGGACTACGGTGGCGGCTGTGGTGAGGATCTTTAGTTGGTTGAGAGCCAGGTTTTCAAGGTCAGCCAGTGTCCGGTTCCAACGGATGTCGGGTTGGCGTCTGATCACCCCCAGTCCTGAGCAGGGCGCGTCGAGCAAAACGCCATCAAAAGCGGCGAGGTGGCTGGGGGCAAAATCTTCAATGGTGGTGGAATGGCATGATACTGGCCGGCAGTGGCAGCGCTGCAGATTTTCTTTTAAAAGGGCCAAGCGACCTGCATGGGGTTCAACCGTGGCCAGGGTAGCTGTCGCCGGCAGTACCTGGTCGAGAAGAATAGTTTTGCCGCCCAGTCCGGCACAGCCGTCGAGGTAGGCGCCGCTGGGCAGGTCGGCAAAAAGGGCGGCTATGAGCTGGGCCGCCTCATCCTGGACATGAAACCAGCCTTGCTCGTAACCGGGTAAGGAGTCAATGCGGCCCTGGAAGTCAGTAAGCAAAACGGCCTGGTCGGCAAAGTGACCAGGCTGGGCGGCAATGTCCTTTTCTGCAAGCTGGGCAAGAAAATCAGCCCGGCTGATGAGCTGTGGGTTTAAGCGCAGGCTCAACGGCGGTAGGGCATTATTGGCCAGGCAGATAGCCCGGCTTTGCTGAGGGCCAAACTGCTCCTGCCACATTTTTACCAGCCAGTCTGGATGGTTGAGCTGTTTCTCCGGCGGCAGGGTGGCGAGCCGTTTCCTGACGCCGTCAATATCGCGTGCCATAGTCCGTAACACACCATTGACAAAACCCTTTAGCCATTTAGGCTGCCGACCCAGGCCCTGAATGGTCTCGTTAACCGCTGCAGAATGGGGGATGCGGTCCAGGAAGAGGAGTTGGGCAAGGCCGATGCGCAGGGCCTGCAGGACCATGGGTTTAAGTTTGCCCAGGGCAGTTTTGGAATAGTGTTGGAGGATAGCGTCCAGTTCCTGGCGGTGGCGCAAGACGCCATAGACCAAGGCCATGGCAAGCTGCCGGTCGCGGTGGTCGGTAAGGGGGTGTTGGTCGACAAGGGCGGCAAGAACCTGATCAACCGGTTCCTTGCTGCGCTGCTGGTCAACGAGACAGCGGATGGCCAGGCCACGGCTGGTCATGATAGCAACCCTATAGCAGAGCAGAACCGCCCGGTCTGGCGGCGGCGGCGGAAGGAAAACCAATCTTTGTTGCACTTGGTACAGATGCCGGCCACTTCGATGTGGTCGGCGCTGAGGCCGGCCTCCTGAAGCTGCATGGTGCTGATTGCCGGGAAGTCAAAATGGTTTTTTTCGACTTCAAAGGCGTGGAAGTCCTCGGGGAGCTCCTGCTTGTAATGGATAAATTCAGCGCAGCAGGGGCCAAGGGCCGGGCTAATAGCGGCCTGGATATGGGTGGGGTCGCAATGGAAGGAGGTTGTCATCCGCGCAAGGGTGGCAGCAATAATGCCGGCGACACTTCCCTGCCAGCCGCAATGGATGTTGGCAATGACCCTCTTGTGTGGATCATAAAGGAGGATTGCCTGACAATCGGCCTGCTGGATGAGGAGCGCCACTCCTGGGACATCGGTAATCAGGGCATCATGGCCGTCAAGTTCCTGGTCGCCATCATCTTGGCGGACAACAGCCACCTGGTCGCCATGGACCTGTCTGGCCGAGACCAGGCTGGTACAGCCCAGGGCCTTTTTGACAAGAAGGCGGTTCTGGCGGATATTGTCAGGCGCGTCGCCGACGCCAAAACTGACGTTCAGGGAGTTATAGGGGGCCGGGCTGATGCCGCCATGGCGGTGAAAGCAGCCATGCGCCAGGCCTGGGTGGTTGGCAAGGTTGGTGAAGGTATGGGCGGGCTGCAGAGACATGGGAAGTGTTAGCCGGTGAAAAAGCTGAAAAGAATGCTCTGGACAAAGACAATAATTTTACTCAGCACGCCGGTGAAGGCCAGGATCATGATAATGATGAAGCCGGCGCCTTCCAACCGGGCATAGGAACGGGCCTGCTTGGGAGGCAAGAGGCCCATGAGTACCTTGCTGCCGTCCAGGGGCGGGATGGGGATCATGTTGAAGATGGCCAGGATGGAGTTGATCCAGATGCTCACCGACAGCATGGCAACGATGGGCTGGGCCAGAAAGGGCGGCATACCTTGGCCTATGGTGGCGATGATAATCAGGGCAAAGAGGCTGACAACCATCGTGGCCAGGTTGGACATGGGGCCGGCCAGCGATACCAGGATCATGTCACGGCGTGGGTTCCTGAAATTGCGGGGGTCAACCGGTACTGGCTTGGCCCAGCCGAAATGAATGAGGAAAATGGCCAGGGTGCCCAGGGGATCGAGGTGCTTCAGTGGGTTGAGGGTCAATCGGCCCTGCATCCTGGCGGTTTGATCACCGCACATGGAGGCCACATAGCCATGGGAAAACTCATGAATGGTAAGGGCAAAGAGGAAAACAGGGATCTGAATAATAAGATCCTGGAAATTGATGTTAAACATGGGGTAACCGCAAAGTGAATTGGCAAGAGAGTCTCGAGCCGGTTAATCTACCTGCTCTGGGCAGGAAGGGGAAACTCTTTTTTCAGCAGGGCTATTTCATCCTCCCTACTTTTACAGATGCCATCCAGGGTGGCCACCAGCAGTCTCTCCAACATGGTTTGAAATAAGGGCCCCGGGCTATAGCCCAGGGCAATGAGATCGTCGCCCTGGAGATGGTTGCTGATATGGCTCAGCTTGGTGACATAACTAGAGATGGCCATCTGGCCGTTTTTGTTCCGGCAACTTGCCATGGCAAAGAGTAAGCCTTCATGGCGAAGATCCTTCAGGGCTTTGTAGATTTGGCTTGGGCGGAGATCCTCAACCTTGTTGAACAGGCGAACGGCCCGATCTGCGGCCACGCGCTCGTTGATAATGATCTGGCTGAAGCGTTCAGGGATTTCCAGTTTTTTGCACATCTCGGCGACATGTTTGGTCTTCAGCCGGGCGGTGAGGCCAAGGAAATAGACGATCCACAGGGAGAGAGTGGTGTCGAGGTACAGCAGCTTGTACCAGGAGACGGCATGTTGGGTTTCGCGGAGGATTTTTTTGACCCTAGTGGTGATCTTCAGGTGGGGATGGAGAAAGGCAAAAAGTTTGAAGTCGTCAAGGCGGCGGATGGCCGGCAAGGGATCCTTCTCAGAAAGGATCATCTTTAATTCTTGAAAAAAGCGCTGGCCTATCTGGGCATCAAAGAGGCCGAGGCGCACCGAATTTTTGATCTGCTTTTCCGTATGCTTGCCGAGGCTGAAACCCATACGCTGCTCAAAACGAATGGCCCGCAAGATACGGGTGGGGTCTTCGACAAAGCTTAAGTTGTGGAGGATGCGGATCATCCGGTCCTTGAGGTCATTCTGGGAGTTGAAAAAGTCAACCAGGGTGCCGAAGCGCTCCGGATTAAGATGGATGGCCATGGCGTTGATGGTAAAATCACGGCGGAAGAGATCAAGCTTGATTGAGCTTGACTCTACCTTGGGCATGGCGGCCGGATAGTCATAATATTCAAGACGGGCCGTGGCAATATCGATTTTCAGGCCGTCCGGCAACACCACAACAGCGGTGTTGAATTTTTCATGGGTGCGGATTTTCCCCCCCAGATGGGCGGCAAGTTTTTTGGCAAAATCGATGCCGTCACCCTCAATAACGATATCGAGGTCGAGGTTCTCAACCCCCAGGAGCAGGTCGCGGACAAAGCCGCCAACCACATAGGCCGTGGCGCCGCAGCCCACGGCAATTTCGCCAATAACCTGAAGGAGTTGCAGGACCTCACGGCTCAGGGTGTGGCGCAGGTGGCTGGTAAGATTACGATGGCGTTCCACCGAGGGCAGGTTCTGGCTGGTTTTGAGCTCAGGTAGAAAGGCCGGGTCGCCGGCCAGCAGGGTGAACAGGTCGGTACGGGTGATGATGCCCACCAACTCGTCTTTGTGGACCACCGGAATGGTGCGTTGGTGGTGGGTGATGATCAGGCGCTGGATGTCAAGGATGTTGGCTTCAGGACTGACAACCTCAAACTCGGTGGTCATATAGCTTACCACCGGTTCGTCGCCAAGATCGTGGTGAATGGCCTTGGAGGCCTCCCTCCTGCTCAACAGGCCGATAATCTCCTGCCCTTCAACAACAGGTAATACCGTGATATTGTAGCGGATAAGAGTCTTGTTGGCCTCGTTTATCGACATGGTCGGTTTGACAGAGATAACCGGTGAGCTCATCAACTCAGCGGCCAGTGATTGCGGTCGCACCGAGCTATGGAGGACATCGAGAAGTTTTTCTTCGATCTGGACCAGGGAGTGGTCCTTGAGAGTAGCAGAGGCGGCAGAGGCATGGCCGCCGCCGCCGAACTCCATGGCAATCATGCCGACATTGACCTCGGGCACCCGACTGCGGCCAATAATATAGACCCGGTCATCCATGGCCGCCAAGGCAAAGAGGACATCGAGGTTTTCCATGGTCATGAAGCGCCGAACCAGCAGGGCAAATTCGTCGAAATAGTCAGGGAGGCTGATGCGGGCCACGGTAATGGCAATGGTGTTGATTGTATAGGTGGTGGCGGATTTGATCAGCTCATGGAGGAGGCTTACCTCGTCACTGGTTAATTCCTGGCTGATATACTGGCTTACCATGTCGATATTGGCATCCTGCTCCAGGAGCCAGGCCATGGCCACAAGATCAGCCGGGGTGGTGCTGGGAAAGGTGAAGTTGCCGGTATCCTCGTAGATGGCCATGGCCAGAGCGGTGGCCTCCTGCCTGGTGATACTGATCCCCTGCTCTTGAAAGAGTTGGACAAAGAGGGTGGCTGTGGAACCAACCTGGCGGATTTCTTCCTTGCTGCCTCGCATAGCGCCAGGGGCCTCGGGGTGGTGGTCGAAAAGGTGGAGCTCAAGGGCGGGATTTTTCAGGCAGCGATTAAAAGGGCCGATGCGGCTGGCCTGGCGGTTGTCAACGACAATGAGGCGGTCAATGGCATCAAGATCAATGGAGCGCAGCCGGGTGAATTCAAAGGTGAGGCCGGATTCGTTGAGAAACCGACGGAGATTGCGCTCCTGCGAGCCGGGAAAGACCAGCTTGGCGTCCGGGTAGAGTTTGCGGGCCGCCAGCATGGAGGCCATGCAGTCAAAATCGGCGTTAAGATGAGAGGTGATGACATCCATAGGTGCGTCTGAGAGGTATTAGACGAGTTAGAGAAGGACGAGGGGGATGAGAAGGCGTCATGACGTTTCTTTACAATCGCTAACTCCTCTAACTTCTTTACCTTCTCCTCATAAAGGATAGCATATTTCCGCCCCTCTTCCTGCCTATCTTTTTTAGCCGCGGGGATGAAAGCGCTGGTGAATCGACTTGAGGCGGTCGCTGTCGACATGGGTATAGATTTGGGTGGTGGCAATATCGGCATGGCCCAGCATCATTTGCACCGCCCGCAGGTCGGCGTCGTGGGCCAGGAGATGACTGGCAAAAGAGTGGCGCAGGACATGGGGGGATACTTCTTTGCTGATACCGGCCAGGCGGGCCTTTGCCTTGATAATCTGCCAGAAACGGGCCCTGGTCATGCCTGTGCCCCGGGTGGTGATAAAGACCAAGGGGCTGCTCCTTTTTTTTAGGAGAAGCGGCCTGTGGTTTTTGAGGTAACTGGTCAGGATTTCCCGGGCCTGCTTGCCAAAGGGGATGAGGCGTTCCTTGTCCCCTTTGCCGATTACCCGGATAAAGCCGGCCTGCATATTGACGGCAGCAAGGGGCAGGGAGACAAGCTCGGTGACCCGCAGGCCCGTGGCATAGAGAAGATGGAGCATGGCGTGGTCACGCTGGGCCAGGGCCGATGATGCCGGCTTTTGCAAGAGCTGGTCAACCTCGGCAACAGAGAGTACTTTGGGCAGGCTGCGGCCTAGTTTGGGTGAGTCAAGGTGGCTGCTGGGGTCGGAGGCCATGATCCCCTCAGCGACCAGGAAACGAAAATAGGCCCGGAAGCTTGAAAGTTTACGGCTGAGTGAGCGGCTGCTTACCTGGTCGGCGTGGAGTTTGCGAAAGAAGGCGCGCAGAAGTTTTGGGGTAACAGCTTTGAGATGAACTTTTTTTCTGGCAAGAAAAATAAAAAGACCCTGAAGGTCGGTGTGATAGGCCGTCAGGGTATTCTGGGCAAGCCGGCGTTCGGCAGCCAGATAATGAAGAAAGAGGTCGCGGCTGCCGGTCATGTCGGCAGGCAACTCTGGGCCGCTCTTTTTTAAGCGTGAGCGGTGTGGCGGTTTCTGAGGATTGTCAGTGGTCATCCAGGACACGGGAAGGAGCGATCCAAGTGGCCGCTCGGTTCCCGGTCTGTCCTCAGAAAAGCGGGACTAAAAACTAGTCGCGGAATGAGCGGTACATCGTCTTGCGCAGCTTACGCTTGGCCTCGGCCTGCTTGCGGCGACGCTTTACACTGGGTTTTTCATAATGCTCGCGGCGTTTGAGTTCTTTTTTCATGCCGTCAAGCTGCAGTTTTTTCTTTAGTTGGCGAATGGCGTATTCGATGTCGCCACGTACTTCAACTTCAATCATGATAACTCCGTATAGAGACGTTTGCACCGCTAAAACGATGCGGATAAGTATATATCTGACCTAGGTCAGTTCAAGTTCACCTACATATGAGCAAAAACAAACAGACCTTATAAAGGATGGGTCCTATTGTTGTCAATGGATTTCCTAATCAGCAGCCAGAAAAGTTTAGTCCTGGTGTCTGATGAGTTGGACCACGGTGTCGATCACCTCGGCAGCCTCAGGGCTTTTAACAACCACCTGATCGGCGCCGGCGGCCAGGGCGTCTTTTTTGGTCTGCTCCTGTTCGTCGGCGGTAAAGACGATGAGTTTGATGGGGTAGGGCAGGGTCTTGCGAACCTTTTCGACCACCTCGATACCGGAGAGTTCCGGCAGCATAAAGTCGATGACGGCGGCCTCCGGCTTTTCTTCCAGGATAAGCTCCAGCCCCTTTTTACCGTCAGCGGCAGTGAGCGGAATAAAGCCGGCCTTCTGAAAGAGGCGGGCATAGAGATGAACTATCACCGGGTTGTCGTCTATGATAACAATTTTTTGCGGCGTCGCCTCAAGCTGCTCTTCCTCCGGGGTGCCTTCTTCAAGAATGAGGATCTGGTCATCCACCTTGAGGTTGGCGCCAGGGTCAGGGTAGATGAAGTCCTGCCCCTGGCGGCGCAGGCCAATGATCTCCCGATCCATCTTGGTAGCCAGCTCGCCGATGAATTTATCCACCATGCTGGAGCCTTCTTTGATCTCGACCCATTGGGGATGAATGGCAACGGGCCCAGAGATTATTTTTGGCATATGGCCGGTGGCACTGAGGATGTTTTCGGCGATATGCTTGCCGGCCGTGGCGTGGGGGGAGACGACACTGTCAGCCCCGGCCTTGAGGATTTTCTGTTCGGCAGTCGATTCGGCCGACCGGGAGATGATGCGCAGAGTGGGGTTGAGCTCCCGGGCCGTCAGGGTGGTGAATAGGTTGAGGGGGTCGGTTTGCAGCAGAGAAAGGAGACCGCTGGCCCTTTTAATCCCGGCGTGAAGTAAATTCTCCTCCACCGTGGCGTCACCATGGACATAGTTGAGGCCCTGGGCCTTGATTTTTTCACAGGTTTCCTCGGAAAACTCGATGATGACGATGGGGATACCATGCTCAGAAAAATATTGGGCGGCCGCCTCGCCCACCCTGCCATAACCACAGATGACATAATGTTTCTGAAGTTTGCCGATTCGTGTCTGCATTTTTTTTGTCTCCGCGTTTTTGCTCCACATCTGTTCTAAAAGCGATTCTGCAATGCTATGACCCGCATAGGCAAGGCCGACAAAGCCAACCACTATGAGGACCACGGTAAAGATGCGACCCGAATCCGAAAGAGGAACGACCTCGGCAAAACCGACGGTGGTAATGGTGATGACCGTCATGTAAAGGGCGTCGAGAAAGGCATAGCTCTCCAGGGTCATATAGCCGGTGGTGCCAAAGGAAAGGATGCCCAGGCAAAAGAGAATGGCTATGGGAAATCGTTTTGACTCCATAGAGTTTGCTACTCCTTTGTAACAATTGTGTCGTGTAACCCCTTCATATAAGCCTATGAAAACTTAGGAAATAAGGCAAAAAAATAAACGATTATGGTAGGGAAAATGGCCACGCAGAGCTAAAAGATCTTGCCGGGGTTCATGATATTCTGGGGGTCAAAGAGTTTCTTGATCTGCCGGTGGATATCCAGGCTGGTTGCAGAGAGTTCCAGGTCGACGAAGGGCGCCTTGGTAACACCAATGCCATGTTCGCCGGACAGTGAGCCCTGAAGTCGGAGAACTTCTTGAAACAGGGCCTCCTTGGCCTTGCTGCCCCGGTTGACCTCGTCGGGGTTTGCCTTGTCCAGCATGATGTTGACATGGATATTGCCGTCGCCGGCATGGCCGAAGGTGAAGATCGGCAGCCTGAAGCGTTTGCCCAGCTCTTCGGCGTAGGCCACCAGGGCCGGAATTTTGCTGCGGGGTACGACAACATCCTCGCTGATCTTGTCCGGTCTGAGGTTAAAGGCGGCTGGTGATACGGCGCGCCGGGCCCTCCACAGGGCATCGACCTCGCCGGGGGTGTGGGCTTGTTGCCTAAAAAGGATGTCGTTGCGCCCGGCCAGAAAATCGTTGAGCCTGGTGCTTTGCAACTCCACGGACTGGGGGTCGCCATCGAGTTCCACCAAAAGCATGGCCTTGCTTGTGGTCGGCAGGGCAAAGGGCAGCTTGTCAGCCACTAAGCTCAGGGCGGTGCTGTCCAGGTATTCAAGGGTGGCGGGGCTATGCTCTTTGAGCATGGCGGCGACAAGGGAGGTGGCAGACGCCATGTCGGCAAAGAGGAGAAGAAAGGTCTTACGGGCCGTGGGCCGGGAGGTCAGGCGGAGGATGATCTTGGTGATGATGCCCAGGGTACCCTCGGAGCCGATAAAGAGGCGGGTGAGGTCGTAACCGACCACGCCCTTGCGGGTGCGGACCCCGGTTTGGAGGATACGGCCGTCGGCCAGCACCACTTCAAGACCAAGGACATAGTCGCGGGTCACTCCGTATTTCACAGCGCTGGGGCCGCCGGCGCATTCGGCGACATTGCCGCCCAGGGTGCAGAATTTAAGGCTGGCCGGATCGGGTGGGTAAAAAAGCCCCAGGGGGGCCAGGGTGTCGCGAAGTTTGCCGGTGATCACCCCGGGCTCGACAACGGCAAGCTGGTTTTCTTCATCAATCTCCAGGATACGGTTCATCCGGCCCAGGGCCATCACCAGGCCACCGGCCACCGGTAAGGAACCGCCGGTCATGCCGCTGCCGGCGCCGCGCGGCACCACGGCAAAGCCGGAGGCGCTGGCCAGGGCCATAATTTGGCTGACTTGGCCACTGTTGTCGGGAAAGGCTACGGCCTCGGGAAGACACTCTTGGCCGGTGCCATCGTAGGAGTAGCATTGCAGCTCTTCGGCTGCTGTCTCCAGGCGGTCAGCGCCGACAATATCTTTAAGGGCTTGAATTGTATGGCTATCCATTGACAATGAGGGGGTGTTCTTGATAGTTGTTTGGTGGTCGCATTTCTTGGTTTACCATGAAGGCGATAAAGTACGAAGTTTTTGTTGAGCCTCCCTGGGCAGGCAGCATGGTCAGGAAGACAGTGAACATCATCCATCCTACAAGGAGATCGTTATGGCAGATAAAATACGCCTGGCCCTCATTTCCGGTGGTAAGTCCGGGGAGAGAGAGGTTTCTCTGGCCGGGGCCCGCGGTGTTGTCGCCGCCCTGGATAGTAATAAGTATGAGGTGAGGCAGTATGATCCAGCCACCGATCTGGCCCGTTTGGCAGCCGATGCCGACAAGATAGATGTGGCCTTTATCCTTCTCCATGGCCCCTTGGGGGAAGATGGTTCCATGCAGGGCACCCTTGATCTCCTCGGTATCCCCTACCAGGGAGCCGGCATCCTGGGCAGCGCCCTGGCCATGGACAAGAATCTTGCCAAGAAGATGTATCGCGACGCCGGCCTGATGGTGGCCGACTGGCAGATGGCCTCTCCTGAGGATATTGGCAACCCTGGGCCGCTGGCGGCAAAATTGAAAATGCCGGTGGTGATTAAGCCGGTGCGCCAGGGCTCCAGTCTGGGTATGTCCATTGCCCATGACCAGCATGAACTGGCCAGCGGTCTGAGCTTGGCCTTTAGATATGATACCGAGGTTATGGTCGAGGAGTTTGTTCGCGGTCGGGAAATTACCTGCGGCGTTCTCGGCAATAAGGAGCTCAGCGCCCTGCCTCTGGTCGAGATCATCCCCGGCGAGGAGTATCCCTTCTTTGATTACCAGGCCAAGTATCAGCCCGGCGCCAGTAAGGAGGTGTGTCCGGCCGAGCTTGATGAGGAAACCACCGCCAAGGCCCAGCAGTATGGCCTCATGGCCCATAAGGCCCTGAAGTTGAAGGGCTATAGCCGTACTGACATGATTGTTGCCGACAGCGGAGAGATCTATGTCATTGAGACCAATACCATCCCCGGCATGACCCCTACCAGTCTGTTGCCCCAGGCTGCCAAGGCCTTTGGCCTCGATTTTCCCCAGCTTCTTGACCGTCTTATCGAACTGGCCATGGAGGTTGGTTGACAGGCTTAGGCAAGGTTGTCGTCTAAAACTCTGCGAACCATTTGAGCCAGCTGGTCGATAAGCACAGGCTTGGGAAGAAGGTCGGCAATGCCCAGAGTGTGCAGGCCTTTTTCGTCCAGGCCTTCATTATTGCCTGAACAGATGATAACCGGCATTGACGGTTTAATTTCATGGAGGGCCGCGGCAAGCTCCATGCCGGTCAGGTCAGGCATGGTTCGGTCGGTAATCACCAGGTCGACAGCTTGATTTTTTTTGAAATGTTCAAGGGCCTCGGCGCTGCTGGTTTCACTGATAGCATGGTAACCAAGGGAGACGAGCATCTCCTCTAAGACCAGGGCATTAAGTTCCTCATCGTCCACTACCAGAATAGTTTCAGTCCCTCTGGGAAGCTCTCCGTATCTTTTTTTGCCCGTGTCCTCCATTTCGGCCTCCTGTTTCAGGTCAAGTCCGGGAAGATAGATGGAAAAGGTTGTGCCTTCGTCGGGTTTGCTTTCCACCTCGATGTGGCCGTGGTGACTCTGGATGAGTCCCAAGACAACAGAAAGCCCCATGCCACTGCCTTCTCCTGGGGCCCTGGTGGTAAAATAGGGTTCAAAAATCCGATCAAGGACGGCGGCCGGAATTCCGCAGCCGTTGTCCTTGATGTCAAGTTTTACCACTTTGCCGGCGGGCAGTTGCGGCTGCATGGGATGATCGCCATCGACCTCCAGGGTGGAAAGGCTCACGGTCAGGACACCCCCGCCTTCCTTCATGGCATGATAGGCGTTGGTGCCAAGGTTCATAATGGTCTGGTGAATCTGGGTGGGGTCAGCGAGGATAAGGGTTTCCCGGTCGGGGAGAATGAGTTCGATTTCAATGGTGCTTGGCAGGGAGGTGCGTAGAAGCTTCACCACCTCTTTGAGGAGGGAGTTGAGGTCAACGGCAATTTTTTTCTTTTCCTCCTGGCGACTGAAGGCCAAGATTCTCTGGACCATGTCCTTGGCCCGGTATGAGGCCTGGAGGATTGACTCCAGGTGAGGTATGGCCTCATGATTCGCCGGCAGCTTGAGTTTGATAAGCTCGCTGAATCCTAAAATCGGGGTGAGAACGTTGTTGAAGTCGTGGGCAATGCCTGCTGCCAAGGTGCCTATTGATTCCATTTTTTGTGATTGCCGTAACTGCGACTCCAAATTTTCTTTATCCCTTTCGGCTTGGCGGAGGTCGGTGATGTCGGTCATGGTGGCGACAATCCGCCCTTGGCTTTCTATGCCGTGTTTGAAAAAGGCCTTGCAGATAAAGAGATCCCGCTCCTGGCCATCGCTGTCCTGGATGGTTTCCTCATAAAATTTTCGACCGCCGTCCTTAATCAGGCGGTTATTATACTTTAACAGAATGGCAGCACTCTGTTGCGGCAGGATCTCATCGATCTTTTGGCCGATTAATGCCTGGCGCTGTAAGCCGACAAAATCTTCAAAGGCTGTATTGCAGCCCAGGAGGATATTGTTTTCGTCGTGAAAAAAGATCGGCGCCGGAATGGATTGGAGAATACTCTGCCGGAGGTCCACCTGGGCCTGGTTTGCCGCGAGAACTTCTTTGGTAAGGAGTTGAAACTCATGGTCGAGAATTGATATCTGGTCGCCGCTTTGCGTAACACTACCGGTCGTTCCCAGAGTTTTTTGGGAAAAGTTGACCATTGATTGACTTAAGATTTTTATTCGTCTGGTCAAGGCGATCATGGCCATGGACAGGGTGATAATAAAGGCCGCCGAAATCATTATGAGCTGGATGCGCTCCCGAACAATCAACGGCCTGGCCAGTGCCTTGACTTCCTGTCTGGAGATGAAATGCACATAGGAGACCAGCAGGTCGGAATATTCATAGTTAAAAACGAGTTTCTCAAAGATGAAGAAATCTTTTTTGAAATCTTCGAGGACCATGTTTTTAGGGACAGTTGCCGGGTCGCTGCTTGAGAGTACAAAGGGCTTAAGGCCGGTGACAAGGGCCGCGATCTGGTTTGAGGTATACGGCGGCTGGAGAAAGCTGAGAAGCTCATCATCAATAGGAGTGGCCAGCAGGATGGTGGCCTGTGCCAGGTCGTTTTTGTCCAAGACACTGGCGGCGGAGACGACATGGGGGGTGCCGCTTATGGTTGTCATAAAATTTTCATTATGACTGGCCTGAACCAAAAAAGGGTCAGGGTTTCGGAGCTCGAGGGGAATACTCTGCGTGCCGCTGTTGTATACCTCTCGTACCTGTCCCTGCTGGTCGAGAAGGAGGTAGAGTGACGCCTGGGCAAAGGTGCGAAGTATGGTGCGGCTCGGTAACCAGGAGGGCTTACGGTTATAGGTTGTAATTGTCAGATCAGTGGCTGGCCTGTTCTGCCAGTCTTGAAGGGTTGCGGCAAGATGATTTTGGAAGGATGCCTGAGCCAGAATGACGTGGCCAAGTTGGTAATGGCTTTTAAGATATTTATCAAGACGCTCTCTACCTTCCAGGGTCTGCTGGTCCAGTTTGGTAAAGAGTTGGTTTTGAAAGGCCTCTTCCACCTGCCTGGTCAGAATAAAGTTGGAGACGATTACAACCGCCAGGCCGGCAATGAGGGTGAGCCCGACTATTTTCACAGTCAGGGAAAGCCTGTGCAAAAAAGGCAGTTTGCTTTCAAGGTCTGACAACTATTTTGCCTCACCAATAAGTTCATTATTGCGGAATTTCCAGCCGGCTGTGCGGAGCTGAGAGACAGGAACGACGTAATGTTCTTTACCGTGTTGCTCAACGAAAGCAATGAGGTGTTTGACCAGTTTGGCAACGTGCGGATTAGGCGAATTTTCCCATATCGCCAAATTATAGGTCCGGTAAAAAGGATAGTTGCCTGTGGCAACAGTGTCGACATCTAGGGGGTCCAGGCCGTCAAGCTTCAGGAAGGTGACCTTTGAGCCCTGGAGTTTCGAGTAATGGTTAACCAGGCCGGGGATCTCATAGCCCAGAGCCATGGGGTTTGCCGAAATAGTCTGAACCATCTCAGGAACGGTAACTACAGTTTTGAGCCGCGTTGAAAAGAGTTCTTCGTCTTTAAGAATTAACCGCCAATGACCAGGCCTTTTTTTGCAATGGATAAAGGCCACAGGATGGATTGGATGGTCATATTGCGAGGTCTTGGGGTCGTGGTTTAAGCCGGACCAGCGGTTGATCTCGCCCATAAAGGCCTTTCTGGCCTCCTGCAGGGTAATATTTCTGATTGGGTTTTGCGGATTGACGATGAGGCCAATGGGGGTGATGCCAAGGGTGTGAAATTTGAGGCCGGGAAGCCGGTCGCTTTTACCGGGTGGACAGCAGAAGGAGGCGATATCAACCTCCTTTTTCATCAACATCCTGTTTGAAATGCCGCAGGTTCCAGAATTCACAAAGATATTTAGGTTGTTTTTCTGGCCATATTCCTTGATGACCGGGGCCAGCAGGGAGTTTTCACTTTGATCGAGATTAATCACCAAGTCGGCATCAGCCACATCCTTGTTGTAGGTGATCCCTTTTTCTTGCCAGGAGGAGGGCATGGGTACTTGATAGTCGGGGTTGGAAAAACTGGGACCCTGCAGCTCTTCTGCGCTTAGAAAAGAGGGGGTAAGTAAAAGCAAAAAACAGAAGAGTGCAAAAAAAGGGGATTGCAGACGCAACATGGTGGGCCTCCTTCACTAATTTTTAGGGTTATTAGTAGTATGGGGGAGGGCTCGGAGTGGGTCAAATAAAAAACCCTGCAAGTTTTGGCAGGCAGGGTTTTTGTTAACAAAAACAATGGGATAGTGCTTAAAATCTTTTCTCGAAATAGGGGGCGAGGACCTCGGGAACCTTGATGGTGCCGTCCTGCTGTTGGCAGTTTTCATAAATGGCGGCCAGGGTACGGCCTACGGCCAGGCCGGAACCGTTCAGGGTGTGGACAAAGGCGGATTTTTTCTCCCCCTCCGGCCGATAACGGATGCCACCCCGGCGGGCCTGGAAGTCGCCGAAATTACTACAGGAAGAAATTTCGCGGTACATGTTCTGGGCCGGCATCCACACCTCGATATCGTAAGTCTTGCGGGCCGAAAAGCCCAGGTCGCCGGAGCACAGAGTTACCACCCGGTAGGGCAGCTCCAGAAGCTGCAGGACCTCTTCGGCATCGGCCAGCAGGGCGTCAAGTTCGGCGTCTGATTCCTCGGGCCGGGTGAACTTCACCAGCTCCACCTTGTCAAACTGGTGTTGGCGGATGAGGCCCTTGGTGTCACGGCCGTAGGAGCCGGCCTCGGAACGGAAACAAGGGGTGTAGGCGCAATATTTTATTGGCAGCTCGGCCGGGCTCAAGGTCTCGTCCCGAAAGATGTTGGTCACCGGCACCTCGGCCGTTGGAATGAGCCAGAGGTCGCGTTCGGAAACGCCGGTCTTAAAGAGATCCTCTGCAAATTTGGGGAGCTGGCCGGTAGCGGTCATGGACTCGGTGTTGACCAGAAAGGGGGGCAGCACCTCTGTGTAGCCGTGGCGTTGGGTGTGGAGATCAAGCATGAAATTGATCAGCGCCCTTTCCAGGCGGGAGGCAAAGCCCTTGAGAAGGGCAAAGCGGGCCCCGGCGATCTTGGCGGCCCGTTTAAAGTCGATGGTATCGTTTGCTTCTCCCAGTTCGTGATGGGCCTTGGGCTCAAAGGGGAAGGCTGTTGGTTCGCCCCAGGTGCGCTCTTCGACATTGTCGCTGTCATCAGTGCCGAAGGGCACCGAGTCATGGGGGATGTTGGGGATGGCCATGACGATATCCTGCAGGTCGGCCTCCACTGTGACCAGTAAGCCCTCAAGTTCCTTGATGCGGTCGCCCACCTGGCGCATCTCGGTAATGAGCTCATCGGCGTCTTCCTGGGCCTTTTTGCGCATGGCCACTTCCTGGGACACGGTTTTGCGTTTGTTGCGCAGGCCTTCGACCTCGGAGAGATAGTCCCGGCGTTTCTGGTCAATGGCGCTGAATTCGCCAATGCGGGAAGTGTCAATGCCCCGGAATTTTAATTTTTCAGTGACAAGGTCGATATTTTCCCGAATGAAACGCAGTTCTAACATGGTTGATGTCCTTCTTTTTCATCTATGGATATTGGAGAAAAGTTCAAACTCCCTGGTTGGTAATTGCTTCATCACCACTCTGTCAAGTGAATCGTCACAAGTTCGCCTTTTTTGAGGCTGCGCCGATGGGCCGGTACCAGGATGATGCAGCTGGCGGCCTCGTGGCGGCCTGCAGGCCGCACCTGACATCGGCCATTGGCCAGGGTGAGGATGCCGCCCTTGAGATTGAGCAGGCCTTTTTGTTTGATGGCCAGCTCTTCGGTCAGCTCTGCCCGCAGGCTTTTGGGTTCTGGTTTCTTGCGGCCTTGGAGGGCGAGGAGGGCCGGGTGGACCAGCTCGTGGAAGAGGAGGCGCACTGCCGGCGGCGGTCCGGGTAGGCCGAAAAACAGGGTGTTGTTTCTGGTGCCAAAGAGGGTGGCCTTGCCGGGCCGCAGCTTAAGGGCCTGGTAATGGATGGTGACGCCGAGCTTGTCCAGGGCCTGGCTCACCAGGTCATATTTCCCCGGACCCATGCCGCCGGTGGTGATGACCAGATCAGCCTGGGTGGCCATCTCTTCCAGGCTGGCGGTAATCGTCTCAATGTCATCCTTGACGGTGGCAGCACCGCTGACCCGGCCGCCACTCTGGGCAATAAGCCCGGCCAGCAGAAAACGATTGCCGGAGATAACCTGGCCGGGAAGGGGGTTGTCGTCGACAAGCTCGCTGCCTGTGCAGATGATGGCAGCCCTGGGCCGGCCATGGACCGTAATAGACTGGGCCCCGGCCGTGGCAGCCAGGTGCATGTGGCCGGGGGTGATGACCTCGCCGGCACTGACGATGTGATGACCTTTCTTGACGTCGGTGCCAACCTTGCGGATGTGGGAACGGCCGGGCTCTGGCAGCTCGCTTAACACTCCATTGCACTCTTGGCAATCCTCAAAGGGGATAACCTGGTCGCAGGGGTCAGGAACCCGGCCGCCGGTCATGATGCGTATTGCTGTGTGGGATTTGACGCGATACTCCTTGGTGGAGCCGGCGGCTATCTCGGAGATGATCGGGATGGTCTTGCCGGCGCCACAGTCTTGGCGGCGCAGGGCAAAGCCGTCCATGGCTGATTGGCGGAAATGGGGGATGGGCAGGGAGGCCACCAGGGATGTGGCGCAGATCCGGCCGCAGGCCTCAAGGAGAGGTATTTCTTCGCTGCCCAGGGCGGGGCTGTGGCTGAGAATCAGTTTTCGGGCCTGGTCAAGGTCAAGCTGGCTATTCATAGCTGAAGCATACCATTTTTTTAAGCCGAGATCAGGGGCTAGGCCTGGAGTAAGCTGGTTATGGCCTCAAGATCTGCTCTTTTATTTATATTTTTAAAGCTGACCAGGTCGTGGTCAGCTGTCTGGACGATATCTTCGGGGATTTTGTTGGTGCGGATCTGGTCAAAGAGGTGGTGGAGCTTACGGTGGCCATTGTTCAGGTTTTTTTCAATAATCGCCAGGCATGTTTGGCTATAGACGGCGCAGAGCGGTTCCAGGCCCTTGGTCAGTTCAGGGACCACGGCGTCCCAGCCCTTAGACTCGCGGCACAGCAGTCTGACCAGCTTTTCTTCAACCAGGGGCATGTCGCAGCCGATGACAAAGATCTTGGGACTGGCCACCTTTTTGAGGGCGGCATGGATGCCGGCCAGGGGGCCGGCCCCGGGATAGATGTCAGCGGTCATGGGCCAGCCGAGAAAATCGTAGGTCTCCGGTGTGTTGGTTACCAGAAGCGTCTCGCTGAAAAGCGAGGCGAGCAGCCGGCTGGCGTGGCTGATCAAGGGCTTGCCCTGGAAGGCGGTCAGGGCCTTGTTGCTGCCAAAGCGGCTGCTTTTGCCGCCGGCCAACAGGACTCCGGCGGTGTCAGCAATCATCGTCATGAATTTTCAGGTTGATGTCACAAAGGTCGGCATCGGGGCGGAGAGCAGCCAAGGTCGTCAAAACGACATTCTCAAGATAGGTGGCTTCAGAGGTATTGAGGGCAATCTCCTGGCCGCCGCATTGCAGGGAGGAGGTCACCTGCCTCTTCTTGCCATAGGAGGCAATGAGAAAGTCGGCCAATTGCGAAATATCGTCAAGGCCAAAGCAGGGCAGGTCGGTGCTGATATTGGCATCGCTGACAATGATTTGCCCGCTGGCCTCGAGTTCGACGCGCGCGTTTGCTGCCAACTCGCCAGGCAATTCGGCGACGATTAACGCGGGATTGAAACCACTGGCCGCGACATTGCCGGCAAACGTCAGCGCCGGTGTCCAGGTCAGC
>JBFFIS010000004.1:0-20955 GCA_041556375.1 Desulfurivibrionaceae bacterium
CTTACCTATTTATTTAGCGGACACCGCGAACGGTGTTCATATTATTATTTCAAAAAACCATTTTCCGCCAAAAAAGCAGGGTTAATACCGGAACCGGCATCTGCCACCTCGCCATTTTTGACCGAGAGTAATTTTTCCACATACTTACCAATGAGATCAACCTCAATATTGACCTCTGCTCCTTGATTGAGCGCCCCCAGGCTGGTTATTTCCAGAGTGTGAGGGATTATAGAGACACTGAAGGTCGTGGCGTCACAGGCATTCACTGTCAAGCTGATACCGTCAATGGTGATTGAGCCCTTTTCGATGATGTAGCGCCCGCAGCCCTGGGGGATTGAAAAAACAAAGCGGACAAAATCCCCTTCAGGCTTACGGGACAAGACTTTGGAGACGCCATCGACATGGCCGCTGACCATATGGCCGCCCAATCGGTCGCTTAACCGTAAGGCACGTTCGAGGTTTAGTAAAGAGCCGGTGGCCTTATCTCCTAAATTTGTTCTGGTCAGACTCTCGGGAGAGACGTCCACCGCAAAACGGCGACCCTTGATTTCTTTGGCCGTCAAGCACACGCCGTTACAGGCGATGGACTCACCCTCTTCAGGATCGGGCAGATCAAAATCAGCCTCAATCACAAAAAGCATGCCACCACCACTCGGTCGTTTCTCGAGGAGGCGGCCCTGACCCTGAATAATTCCTGTAAACATGTGCTTCCTGTCCGGAGCCTTCGCCCCGTTTCCCTGGAGACGTAGCCCTAGCTGCTGAAAAAACCCTCAACCAAAACATCGCTCCCAAAACGTTTTACCCGGCTGGTCTGAAAACGGCGGCCCTCACCAACGTCTGAGATGGCCAGATTACCCACCACCGGAATCGAGCCATTGCCCAAGAAGAGAGGGGCCATAAAAAGGCTGACCTGATCCACCAAGCCCTCTTGTAAAAAAGAGGTGTGGACAGCACTGCCGCCCTCGACAAGGAGACTGGTGTGGCCCGCTTTGCCCAAGGCCGCCAGAACCGCATGGATATCGAGCCTGCCGCCCACCTCAGCAACTTCAACAACCGTGGCGCCAGCCCCTTCCAGGGCCTGACGTTTGTTTTTATCCGCCCTGGCGCCACAAAAAACCCAGGTCTGGGCCGCGGACTCTTGCTTAAGCATGTGGGCCCGAGGCGACAAGCGCAGCGCGCTGTCCAAAACAACCCGCAACGGATCATGGCCCTTGCGGCCTGGCAGACGGGTGGTCAGCGATGGATCATCGTTGATGGCTGTATCAACGCCCACCAAAATAGCATCAACCCGGTTTCGCAGCCGATGCACCTCGCGGCGCGATTCCTCGCCGGTTATCCAGGCGCAGCGACCGTCAGCCACGGCAATACGGCCATCGAGGCTGCAGCCGGCCTTCATGATAACCCAGGGCAACCCTGTACTGATATGCTTTATAAAAGGCCGGTTTATGTCCCGACACTCTGCAGCCAGCACTTCACCGACCACCTCGACCCCCTGGCTCTCAAGAAAACGGCAGCCACTGCCGCCGACAAGAGGATTAGGGTCCACCATGCCGACAACAACCCGGGCAATACCATACTCGAGGATAGCCTTGGTACAGGGCGGTGTTTTGCCGGTATGATTACAGGGCTCCAGGGTGACATAAATTGTGGCACCCCTCGCCTGTTCTCCAGCAGCGCGCAGGGCATGGATCTCGGCATGGGGGGTGCCGGCCTTCTTATGATAGCCCTGACCGACCACCTCGCCATCTTTGACCACAACGGCGCCAACAAGTGGGTTGGGCGAGGTCCGTCCCAAGGCCTTTTTGGCAAGCCTCAGGGCCTGCTGCATAAAAGGCCGATCAAAATCAGACGCTGGCCTCATCTTCCTCAGCTCCGAGCAGGCCTTTAAGCTCGTCCATAAATTCGTTAAGGTCCTTAAATTGACGATAGACCGAGGCAAAACGGACGTAGGCCACTTCGTCAAGCTTGCGCAGACCGTCCATTATCCTGGCGCCAACCAGTTTAACCGGAATCTCGCGTTCACCCATGTCCTGAAGGTCACGCTCCAAGGCGTCGACAAAATCCTCGATATCACTCATGGAAACGGGTCTTTTCTCACAGGCCTTTTTCAGTCCGTCAACCACCTTAGTCCGTTCCCATGTCTCCCGCCTGCCATCCTTTTTAATGAGCATGGGCATGGTAACTTCCAAGCGCTCATAGGTGGTAAAACGTCGCTAACAATCTTCACATTTGCGGCGGCGCCGAGTGATGGTGTACTCCTTGTTCAGACGTGAATCGACAACCTTGTTTTCCAGGTGACCGCAGTATGGGCATTTCATGTCATTTCCTCGCTGCTCTCACTTTCCAGAATCTAGCTTAACCACTTCAATACCAGCCTCGGCCAGCATCTCATCCGCCAGGGCATCCGGATACCCTTCGGCATAATAGATGGTCTTAATCTTGGCGTTAATCAACATCTTGCTGCAGATGGAACAGGGCATATTGGTACAGTAGAGACTTGAACCCTCTATGGAAACGCCATGGGTGGAGGCCTGAACTATGGCATTCTGCTCGGCATGGAGTCCCCGGCACAGTTCGTGGCGTTCGCCGGAGGGCACCTGCATCTCATCACGCAGACAGCCCACCATATCACAGTGGCGGATGCCGGCCGGCACGCCATTATATCCAGTGGCAATAATCCGTTTATCACGGACGATAATTGCCCCCACCTTGCGCCGCGTGCAGGTGGAGCGTTCAGCTACATGTTCGGTGATGGAAAGAAAATATTCGTCCCAGGAGGGCCGCTGCTGTTCAGCCTTGTTACTCGTCATAATCACGGGCAAGCTCGGGATAGAGAGGAAAGTCCTCACAGAGCATGCGGACCTCAACGCGAATACGGCCCAGCTCCTCTTTATTCTGACGGTTGTCAATGGCCCGGTTGATCCAGTCGGCTATTTTTTCCATCTCAGGCTCTTTGAGACCACGGGTAGTCACCGCCGGTGTGCCTATGCGAATGCCGCCGGTGACAAACCTACTCTGGGTATCAAAGGGAATGGCATTTTTATTAACGGTGAGTCCTGCCACCTCCAGGGCCTCTTCAGCATCCTTGCCGGTGATATTTTTATTGTTCATATCGACCAGGACAAGATGGTTGTCGGAACCACCGGAAACCAGACGGAAACCATAGGACTGGAGCTTAGCGGCCAGGGTCTTGGTATTGGCCACCACCTGCTGCTGGTAGACCTTAAACTCAGGGCTCATCGCTTCTTTAAAGGCCACGGCCTTGGCGGCAATGACATGGACCAGGGGGCCGCCCTGGATGCCAGGGAAAATTTTCGAATTGAGCTTTTTGCCATACTCCTCTTCGGCCAAGATCAGGCCGCCACGAGGACCACGCATGGTCTTATGGGTGGTGGTGGTAACGAAATGGGCATGCCCAACCGGAGAGGGATGGACACCAGCAGCGACAAGACCGGCAATATGAGCCATGTCGACCATAAACAGAGCTCCCACCTTATCGGCAATGGCCCTGAAACCGGCAAAATCAATAATGCGCGGATAAGCTGAGGCACCAGCAACGATCAATTTGGGTCTTTCCTGTTCTGCCAGGCGTTCGACCTCAGCCATATCTATCTGCTCAGTTTCCCTATTAAGACCGTAGGAGACAAAATCGTAGAGTTCACCGGAGAAGCTCACCGAAGCGCCATGGGTGAGGTGACCACCATGGGCCAGGTCCATACCAAGAACCTTATCACCAGGCTTCAGGCAGGCGAAATATACCGCCATATTGGCCTGACTGCCGGAGTGAGGCTGAACGTTGGCATAGGGGGCATTGAAGAGTTCACGGGCTCTGGAAATGGCCAGGGACTCGACCTCATCAGCGTATTCACAGCCGCCGTAGTAGCGTTTCTTGGGATAGCCCTCGGCATATTTATTGGTAAAAATTGAGCCCTGGGCCTCAAGAACAGCGGTGGAGACAATATTTTCCGAGGCGATAAGCTCGAGCTGATGGGTCTGACGCTCGAGTTCGAAGCGCACAGCATGGAAAATTTCAGGATCACTCTTTTTTAATGAAGACATGAAGGTATACAGGTAGGGGGGTAATGAGTCGGCAAACCAAAAATCGCAACCTCTATCAGACCACGTTTTTTATCTTTGCCTTTCTCTTGTTAACATTACGTACGTAATAAAATCCCAGCAGGGTAAAACAAGCTACGCCCCTAGGAAAACATTTCAATTCTGCTCAAATGACGGCCGCCGCCAAATTCGGTATTAATCCAGGTGTCGACGATTTCAAGGGCCAGGCCAGGCCCGACTACCCGAGCGCCAAGACAGAGGACATTGGCATCATTATGCTCACGGCTCATCCGGGCCGTAAAAAGCTCATGACAGAGGGCGGCCCGGATCTGCCGATGCCTATTGGCCGCCATGGACATCCCGATTCCTGTACCGCAAATCAAAATCCCCCGCTGGCAACCGCCGTCGGTTATCTTCTCACAGACGGCCTTGGCAAAATCAGGATAATTGACCGATTCCAGAGAATTGGTGCCGAGATTCTCGACCTCATGGCCCATCTTCTCCAAAAGAGCGACAATCTCTTCTTTGAGTTCAAAGCCGCCGTGATCACATCCTATTGCAATTTTCACCAGATCAGCCCTCAAAACGTTTCATAATAATAACAGCGTTGGTACCGCCAAAACCAAAGGAGTTGGACATGGCAGCCCTGATATTCATCTCCCGGGCGCTGCCGGGAATATAATCGAGATCACACTCTGGATCGGGATTATCAAGATTTGCTGTAGGGGGGGCAACCTGATGATGAAGAGCAAGGGCGGTAAAGACAGATTCAATACCACCGGCACCGCCCAGCATATGACCGGTCATGGATTTTGTTGAACTGATAGCGAGCTTTCTGGCATGATCGCCATAAACACCCTTGATAGCTCTGGTTTCAACCACATCGTTTAACGGCGTTGAGGTGCCATGGGCATTGATGTAATCAATATCTTCCGGATTCATCTTTGCACTCTGTAAGGCCATCTCCATGCAGCGGATGGCACCGTTGCCATCTTCCGGGGGAGCGGCAATATGGTAGCCGTCACCGGAGAGGCCGTAGCCAGCCATCTCGGCGTAAATCTTGGCGCCTCTGGCCTTGGCATGCTCGAGTTCCTCAAGAATAAGAATACCGCCACCCTCAGCGATGATAAAGCCGTTACGGTCTTTATCAAAGGGACGCGAGGCTGCTTGCGGATCATCATTACGCCTCGACAAGGCCTTCATGGAGTTAAAACCACCCACTGCCAGGGGACAGATTACCGATTCGCTGCCGCCGGTAAAGGCGACATCGCAATAGCCATCTGCAATGGAACGGTAGGCCTCGCCCACGGCATGGGTACCAGCGGCACAGGCCGTGGTAGTCGACATATTGGGACCCTTGGTCTTGTGAAAGATGGAAATCTGGCCGGCCCCCATATTGGGGATAACCATGGGGATAAAGAAGGGTGTGATCTTCTTTGGTCCACGCTCCATGCATACCTGGTGGTATTTTTCAATGGTGGGAAGTCCGCCCAATCCGCAGCCGACAATGGAGCCGACCCGAGGGCCATTTTCTTCAGTGACGGCAAAGCCGGAGTCATCGAGGGCCATCTGGGCGGCACCAAGGGCATATTGAACAAAAAGTTCAATATGCTTAGCCTGCTTGGCCTCCATGTAGTCTTCAGCATTGAAGTCATCAACCTCTGCAGCGATCTGCACCGGAAAATCACTGGCATCAAAACGAGTGATAGGTCCGACACCCGACTTACCAGCGCACAATCCATCCCAGGTTTTCGCTACCCCTGTACCAAGCGGAGTAACCAGGCCAACACCAGTGACAACAACTCTTCGAGTCATAATATCCCTCTTTAAATCGCGTAAACCGCCCACACCAGGTTCACTTGAGAATCTTCCCTGCTAAAATGGCAGAAAACGCCTTTCCATGCCATCGTAATGGCACGGATAAGGCGTAACAGTGATTCCACCAACATCAAGGATCATCCGGCCATAGCCGGAAGCCTCTTATAACTTCTGGATATGCTCAATCGCAGCCTGAACTGTGGTGATCTTTTCAGCAACCTCATCAGGAATCTCAGTGTCAAAAGCTTCTTCCATGGCCATAATCAGCTCGACCAGGTCCAAAGAGTCAGCACCAAGATCATCAACAAAAGAGGCGGAAGGGACAACCTTTGCCTTATCTACACTCAATTGTTCTGCAATAATATCAATAAGTTTCTCATCAACAGACATAATAAGTTCTCCTTAAATAGATGTCTTATAGATCGACCGCAAAAGAGCCGATGTTACTTCAATTTTTCAGTTCAGACAACAACCAGATTTGTTTTTTCAACTAGCCCATAAACATCCCACCGTTCACATGGATAAACTGGCCGGTAATGTAACGGGCATCATCAGAGGCCAGAAAGGCAACCGCTGCTGCCACATCGTCAGCCGACCCCATGGACTTCATGGGAATTTCACTTAAAATTATTTCTTTAACCGCATCAGGAAGGTCTTTGGTCATATCGGTATCAATATAACCGGGGGCCACACCGTTGACGGTAATATTGCGGGAGGCGAGTTCCTTAGCCAGGGAACGGGTAAGACCAATAAGACCGGCCTTAGCTGCCGAATAGTTGGCCTGACCGGCATTACCGGCAAAGCCGATCACCGAGGTAATATTGATTATCGAACCGGCGCGCTGCTTCATCATCGGCCTATTAACGGCCTTGATGGTATTGTAGGCGCCTTTGAGGTTGGTATCCAACACCAAATCCCAATCCTCCTCCTTCATCTTCATAAACAGACCATCACGGGTGATACCGGCATTATTGACCAGAATATCAATGCGCCCATGGTCGGCCAGGATATTCTTAAAGGCAGCATCAACAGCTGCGCTGTCAGCGACATTAAACTGGTAGATGGCAGCCTTACCGCCTACCTTTTCAACCTCATCCGCTGTTTCCTGGGCGGCATCTGGACGGCTGACATAATTAATAATGACAGTAGCCCCCAGACGACCAAGGCGCAAACAAACGGCCTTGCCGATTCCTCGACTCCCACCGGTAACAACAGCGACCTTTCCTGTTAAATCCATCTCTTTCACCACAGCTTAGGAGCGGCGCTCTTTTAATTTTTCAATAACCAGGGGCAGGATCTCAAAGAGATCACCGACCACGCCGTAATCTGCAACATCGAAGATGGCGGCCTTGGCGTCCCGGTTTATAGCGACAATTGTTTCAGACGATTTCATGCCGATAACATGCTGGATGGCACCGGAGATACCACAGGCGACATAGAGTTTTGAGGCCACGGTCTTACCGGTCTGACCCACCTGATGGGGATAGCCGATCCAACCACTGTCAACAGCGGCACGGGTGGCACCTACAGCGCCGTCAAGGAGACTGGCCAACTCTTCAACCAGCTTAAAGCCTTCCGGTGTATCAAGACCTCGACCACCAGACACCACAACATCAGCCTCGCTGAGGTTAAGCTGCTCACCCTCACTAAGAACAGTACGCACAACCCTGGAGCGCGACTTCAATCGTTCAGGAGCAATGGCCTCAGAGATGACCTCGCCCTGGCGACTGGCATCGGGGACATTGGCCTTCATGACCATGGGCCGCACCGTTGCCATCTGTGGCCGATGGTTGGGGCACATGATAGTTGCCATAATATTACCACCAAAGGCAGGCCTGGTCTGGTGGAGATGACCGTCATCGCCAATGGCGAGATTGGTACAGTCGGCAGTCAGACCGGTGGCCAGGGAGGTGGCAACCCGGGGAATGAAGGAGCGGCCAATAGCGGTGGCTCCAGCCAGAATAACCTCGGGCTTATATTTTTTGGCAAGGTCTTCCAGGGCATTGCCATAGGCGTCATCGGTAAAATCGGCCAGAGCAGGATCTTCAACGGTGTAGACGTTATCCGCACCAGCAGCAATAAGCTGCTGAGGAATGTCGCCGGCCTTATCACAGAGTAAAACAGCCGACAGCTGGACGCCGCGCTGGGCAGCCAGTTCAGAACCGACCCCCAGGAGTTCATTGGTCACCTGGGCAATTTTACCATTACGATATTCGGCATAAACCCAGACTCCGGACCAAGCCGCCAGATCTATACCCTCTTTCTCTTCCCGTTCAATGGCGAGCGCTTCCACTTCACAGTGGTCGACACAGGTACCGCAGAGGGTACACGCATCATTAACCACTGCCTTGCCATCTTCAACGTGAATGGCGTCAAAAGGACAATTATCCTCACAGAGGCCACAGCCAATACAGGCTTCAGTATCAATAATCAACATATTGCATGAACCGTAAGATTACGCGCCGTGGGCGCTGTCAGATAAAATTTCTGCTAATTTTTCCGCGATCTCGTCCAGGCTTCCCTCAAGCATGGTCCGCTCCCCTTTGGGCTCGGGAGGGAAGACCTTCACTACCTGGGTGGGCGAACCGCCTAAACCCAGTTGATCGGGGTCAGCGTTAATATCGGCAGCTGTATAGCTGGGGATATCAAAAGTCTTGGCCTTGCGCAACCCTCTGATGGAAGGAAACCGAGGAACATTTATTTCCTTGACCACGGTAAGAAGGGCGGGCAGCTCAACCTCGAGCTCGTCGTGACCGTCATCCATCATCCGTTCCAAGGTAATAACCTGGTCCTTGACACCATGGACCTTCTTGACACAGGTGACGTAAGGCATATCAAGGCGAACGGCCAAACCCGGACCTACCTGGGCGGTATCACCGTCCGTGGCCTGCTTGCCACAGAGGACCAGATCAACATCACCGGTCTTCTTGATGGCCTGGGCCAAGGTATAGGTTGTGGCCAGGGTATCGGCACCGGCAAAGGCCCGATCCGAAACCAAAATGGCATCGTCCACCCCGCAGGAAATGGCTTCACTCAAAATGGCCTTGGCCTGAGGAGGTCCCATGGAGACCACGGTGACCGTACCGCCATACTGTTCCTTGAGGCGTACACCCTCTTCCATGGCATGGCGGTCATAGGGATTAATCACCGACTTAACGCCTTCGCGAGACAGGGTGTTTGTCTCTGGGTCAAGACGAACATCCTTGGCATCTGGAACCTGTTTTATGCAGACAACAATTCTCATAGCTCTTTGTAGGAAATTTCTTTTGAGTTAAGGGCGCACAAATATCTACCCATTTACATCCTGTCCCTGGGCCTTAGGTATACTCTTTATTGAGCTCCTGGCCGACGACATTACGCTGGATCTGGTTTGTGCCTTCATAGATCTGAAGAATCTTGGCGTCACGCATCATCTTTTCCACCGGATACTCGCGCATATAACCATAACCGGCGAGAACCTGGACCGCATCGGTGGCGACCTTCATGGCGACATCAGTGGCCTTGACCTTACACATGGCTGAGGCCTTGGACATATCCTTGGGATGGGCGTCAATATGACGGGCGCTGACATAAACCAAGGCGCGAGCCGCCTCTGTTTCAATGGCCATATCTGCCAGCATATGCTGAACGGCCTGAAAAGAGATGATCGGCTTACCAAACTGATAGCGGCCCTTGGCGTAGGTCACAGACTCATCAACAGCGGCTTGGGCCAGACCAATACCAAGGCTGGCGATACCGGGCCGTGACTTATCGAGGGTCTTCATAACGGTGATAAAACCGGTGCCCTGGCGACCAATCATCCGATCTTTGGGAATGCGACAATCTTTAAAAATAAGCTCTGTGGTGGCAGAACAACGGATACCCATCTTCTTTTCCTTTGGACCGCAGGAAAAGCCAGGATCGTCAGCCTCGACAACAAACATGGAGGCGCCGCGAGCACCCTTTGAAGGATCAGTAATGGCGATAACCGTATAAAGATGGGCCTGGCCACCATTGGTAATCCATTGCTTGGTACCGTTCAACACCCATTCATCACCGTCCAGAACGGCGGTGGTCTGGATTCCACCAGCATCGCTACCGGCGTTAGACTCGGTGAGGGCAAAGGCAGCCCTCTTTTTGCCGCTGGCAATATCGGGCAGATATTTTGTTTTCAGCTCATGACTGCCGCCAACAATAATGGGATACGCTCCCAAGGCACTCGCCGCATAGGCTGTGGCTATACCGACACAGCCACGGCCAATCTGCTCCAAGGCCAGAACCAGGTCATAACAGCCGCCACCAAGGCCGCCGTATTCCTCTGGAACAAAAAGAGCAAAAAAGTCAGATTTTGCCAGGGTCTCGACGATATCCAGGGGATACTCTTCTGTTTCGTCGTACCTTGCCCGGTTGGGGATCACCATCTCGTCAGTGATCTTCTTTGCCAGATCGACAATCATCTGCTGATCTTCGGTCAGGAAATGATCCACTCTGCACACCTTTCTGTCGTAATTTATAAAAAAAGTCTCTTAACCAAGAGACTCACTACCACTTAATCAACGTTGCCCCCCAGGTGAAACCGCCACCAAAGGCACATAACATTATATAATCACCTGCCTGCAACCGCCCTTCCCGATTGGCCTCATCCAAGGCCAGGGGAATAGTAGCCGCGGAAGTATTACCATACTTGGAGACATTAATGTAGACTTTTTCCGAGTCGACACCGAGCTTTTGAGCCAACTTGTTGATGATGCGGATATTTGCCTGATGGGGCACAACCAGACTGACATCGTCAATGGCCACTTCGGCCTTCTCCAACACAACCCGGACGGCATTTTCCATGGCATTGACGGCATATTTAAAGACATCCTTACCTACCATTTTGATAGTAGAGCCTTCATACTCCTCTTTACGCAGGGCAGGATTCAAACTCTGGGCCCCATCCATATAGAGAAGATTAAACAGGGTGCCGTCGGAAAACAGCTTCTCGGCAATAATACCCTCGCCCTGGTCGCTGCTGCCGAGAACCACTGCACCAGCGGCATCGCCAAAAAGGACACAGGTATTGCGGTCCTGCCAGTCAACCCTGGTGGACAGGGTTTCTGCACCAATCACCACAATTTTAAGCTCTGGATTAGCAAGGATATGTTTTTCAGCAATACTGAGGGCGTAGAGAAAACCTGAACAGGCGGCATTGACATCAAAGGCAAAGGCATTGACAGCTCCAATCTCTTTCTGCACCAGGCAGGCACAGGAAGGCATGGTCATCTCAGAGCTCACTGTGGCAACAATAAGGACATCGATGTCAGCGGCGCTAAGACCGGCGGCAGCGAGGGCCTTTTGGGCCGCCCTGCTGGCCAGCTCAGATGTATACTCGCCAGCACCGGAGATATGGCGAGTTTTAATACCGGTCCGGGTGGTAATCCACTCATCGGAGGTATCCACCATCTTCTCGAGATCTTCGTTGGAAAGGGTCCCCACCGGCACATGGGAGCCGGTGGCCAGTATTGAGGCCCGCAGGCTCATGACTCGTCCTCCTTAGCAGAAGAAGAATTCAAACCGGCTTCATCCAGGGCAAGGTTAGCCAGGATATGATCGTTAACTCGGTTGGAGGCAAGCTCGTCGGCGACCAGAAGGGCATTCTTGATAGCCTTGGCATTTGAACGACCATGGCAGATAATCCCTGTACCATTCAGGCCCAAAAGCGGGGCTCCGCCATACTCGGCATAATCGACGCGCTTCTTGAAATTACCAAAGGCCTCTTTGGCCAGGAAGTACCCCATTTTGGCCTTGAAGGTCTTGGCGATTTCATCACGAAGCATGGTAAGAACAGCCTCGGACAAACCTTCACTGAGCTTAAGGCAGACATTGCCGACAAAACCGTCACAGACGATAACGTCAACATCACCTTGAAAGGTGTCGCGGCCTTCGACATTACCGATAAAATTAAGATTGCTGGCAGAGAGGAGTTCGTGGGTCTTTTTGACCAGAACATTGCCCTTGCCGCCCTCTTCACCGATACTGAGCAGGCCGACCCGGGGCTCGGGTATACCAAACATGATCTTGGAAAAGGCCGAGGCCATAACCCCGAACTGATAGAGATTTTTGGGGCGGCAATCGACATTAGCGCCGACATCGGCCATAACGACTGGACCTTTGAGAGTGGGAAAAACAGAGGCAATTGCCGGGCGACTGATATTATTGAGACGGCCGAGAAATTTAATGGCTGAGGCCATGACCGCCCCGGAATTACCGGCACTGACTACGGCATCGACCTCTTTCTTCTTGAGAAGCTCAAAGGCGCGAACCATTGAGGAGTCTTTCTTTTTGCGAATGGCATCGATGGGACTGTCGGCCATGGTCACAACTTGACTCGTGGCCAACACGGAAATGGCAGGGTCCTGACGGCGCTTGGAAAGGGCAGAAGAGATCGCCTCCTCATCACCCACCAGAGTAATCCTGATAGAACTTTCGTGAAGTGCCTGAAGAGCGCCTGAGACCAGCTCATCAGCACCCCGGTCACTACCCATGACATCAAGAGCGATATGCACGTGTACTCACCATCATGAGAAAACTTTTAGAGGTTAAGAAAACAGCACAGCTCTGTAACGTTCTCAAGAGCAACAACTGCATCCTGAAACCTTCCAAACGGCCGAAATGTCTCGCCTCACCAAGGCAAAGGAAACAAACAAAATGAAGGAGGCCCTACAGAAAAAAACAACTCTGCAACAGCTATAATGCAGGGGAGAAAGTACCCCTAAACAGAGAGTAGCACAAGTCAAAACAGGCGGTTACACCTTTTTTCTTGTCTACATAAGAACTATATGAGAAAAAAAATCCCTGAAGCCCAAAAATGGGTTTCAGGGATTGAAACGAACGTATTTAAACCGGCCTACTCAAAATCTTCGTCGAGTTTGATTACCGCACGGCCTTTGTAGGTGCCACAGCTTCCGCAAAGGCGATGGGGCATTTTAGGCTCGCCGCATTCACTGCAGACGCCAACCTTGGGAGCTGTAAGGGCATGATGGGAGCGACCCATATGTGTCTTTGAGTGGGACTTTCTTCTTTTAGGTAAGGCCATTGTCTCTTCTCCGTAACGGAATAATCTAACGTATTTAATGGGCCTTAAGCCCATTGTCTTTCTTTTTTTTACAACAGACACCCCTTGCACCTTACATCGGGCAATCAAGGCATCTGGAATTTGCCAGCAGAATTTGGCAGGCAATCAATTTCCCACACCAAGAGCACATGGAAAGCGCAACAAAGTAAAAAAAAGACCAAAACATGTCAAGCTTTTTATGGCAAGGAAAAGTCAGCCCACCCTGAGTCTGACAATACTAGAGCAACTGGGCCAATCTGGCACTCGATCTCTGCAGCCGTGCGCCGAGGACACGAATGATCTTCTTGAGAAGTTTAACCGCCAAAAGGGGATTTTCAGCGAGGAGCTTTTCAGCTTTGGTATGGGTAAGAATAAGCAGCTCACTCTCCTCCATGGCAACCACCGTGGCAGTGCGCGGGTTTGCCTCTACCACAGAGATCTCACCGACTAGGGAACCACTTTCCAAAATAGCCACCAGTACATATTTTCCTGCAAAGCGGGTCTCTTTTTTTATAGCCATCTTACCTGTCAGCAGAAAACCCATAAAATCGCCGGGATCACCCTGGCGAATAAACACCTCATCCTTGGCGCATTTTTTATACTCTAGGAACTCACAGAGAACCTTGCACTCCTCCGGTTGAAGGTAAGGGAAACTCTTGGCCAGAGCCTCATCACTGACAAGACTGCAGCCCATATCAACTCAACTCCTTGGTGGAGTGCTCTGACTGTCGGGATTCGGCTATTTTTTCTTCGAGCCGGCGCACCAGCTCCTCATAACCATCCTTTTGGATGACGCTGACAAACTGACTCCGGTAATTGCTGACCAGGCTGACCCCCTCAATGACGACATCATAGACAAACCACTCATCGCCATTTTTGTACATCTTATAGGCCGCCGAAATCTCCCGGCCTTGCTGGGTGACCAGGGAGCTGACAACCGCCTTTTTGCCCCGCACCAAGACTTTATCAAAGACAACCTTGTAACTGCCGTCAGAGTAAGTTTTCAATCTTTCAACATAGGTGTCCTTTAAAAGTTCCTTAAAAAGGCTGACAAATTTTTCCTTTTCCGTAGCGGTCCGCCCGTTCCAGGCTTGAGCCAAGGCCCGCTTTGCCATCTCGGCAAAATCGAAACGGTTGGCAACCTCAGCAGAAACCATCTCTCGCCGCTCCTGCCAATGGTCATCACCTGCCAGGGCCGGCTCGGTAAGAATTTCCATGACATTTCTCACGGTATCCTGCATAGCTTCCTGGGGACCACTGGCCCAGGCAGAAGCTCCTTGCAAAAGAAAAAACAAAACAACAAAGAGAGCCTGGACGCCCTGCGTTTTTTTATTCCAATTCATTTGTCCCTTCAACACCTGTCAACACCGCCACCTTCTGGCCCACAGGTTTCTGCTCATCCACCATGACTTTGTAGTGGGCATGTCCCTGCTTTTGTGTACGGTTAACTGATGTCTGCGCCCCCGCCTTTTCAAGACATTGTTGATATTTTCTGGCCTTTACCAAATTACGAAAAGAGGCATTACCATATTGTTCAGGACATTGCTCCTGGTAAAAAGCCTTTTCCCCTTTGGCCGGCGCCATCTGTTGACCATGCCCCCCAGCGGCCGCGACAAGACTGCGCCGATGCTGGTAATAGATGTCCCGCAAAGAAATATATGGATCAAAGGCCTCACTGACAAGCCCTTCATAGTCTTTGCCATGCAAGGTGGCGGCGTTCTCAACCTTCAACGCTGTCAAGGCGGCATTGGCTCCTGGATCAGCCGCCAAAACATACTGCAGGGGATTGAGAAAATAATCACCAGCCATCCCCACCGTATCCCGGGCGGTGGACGGGCCTAACAAGGGCCAGCAGATATAGAGGCCTTCGCCGACGCCATAGAAACCAAGGGTCTGACCAAAATCCTCATCGGCCCGGGCCAGGCCAAACTCCTCGGCAGCCGGATCCCCCAGGCCCGCGGCGCCCAAGACCGTATTAATGGCAAAACGAGCCATCTCGGTTCCTGACTCCTTAAACTTTCCCTGGAGCAGATTATTCACCACCCGGACCGGCGCTAACACATTATGAAAGGCTGAGGCGATACAGCCCCGCACCGCCTCATCAGCCAACACAGCGCTATAAACCTTACCCACCGACTTTAAGACCCAGAAGTAGAGACGGTCATTAAGGGTGAAGAAAACCCTGTTAACCGGCTCCAAGGGGTCATAAACCTTTACCTCCTGCTCTTCGCCAAAATCGTCATCAAGCAAAGCCTCAAGATCGCCATTAGCAGCACAAAGAGGAGTGGCAAAAAAAATAGACAAAAAACAAAGGAGCACAAGGCCCCTTTTAAAAAGAATTGCACCGGTCATTTAATTCTTACACCTTACCAAAGACAAACTGACTGATCAGGTCTTCCAAATCGATGGCAGACTCGGTCTCAAAGAGCAGCCCACCCTCTTCAATAACCATATCTGAGCCGCCTGGACTAATCTTAATAAATTTATCACCGATGATTCCCTGGGTCTTGATGGAGGCAATGGCATCATCGGTGAGCTTCACCTTCTTCTCAATATAAAGTGCAACGAGGGCCATATTCTCCTTGGAGAGTTCAATCCCGGACACCTTGCCGATGACAACACCGGCTATGGAGACATTGGCCCCGACTTTCAGGCCGGCAACATTATCAAATTCAGCGGCGACAGTATAATATCTCCCCGACTCAAAAAGGGAAAATTCGCCAAACTGCGTGGTCATATAGGCAAATGCTCCAAAACCCACCAGCAGAAAGAGACCAACAATAAAATCAAAACGTGACTTTCTCATGAATTACCATCCGTGTCTAAGGGTCGTGCCAGTGACCCTGAAAAACGCAATCCTCTTTTTTTGAAATAGTGTAACAAGGTAGGGAAAATCATCATAGTTCCCCAGAGCTTGTATAGACTTCGCCCATGGTTTGCTCAACAAATTCCATAATAAGCGGATCTGTGGAATATTGAATATTCTCCGGCTGCTCAAACACCGTCATCTTGCCGTTATTTAACATCACCACCTGGTCGGCAAGATTAAAGACCTTGGGAATATCATGGCTGACGATAATCGATGTAAAGCCAAACTCCTGCTGGGTCCTGAAGAAGAGGCGATAAATATCCATGGTTATCTGCGGATCAAGCCCAGTGGTAGGCTCATCAAAAAGGACGATATCAGGACTGAGCATCGTGGCCCGGGCAAGGCCCACCCTTTTCTTCATACCACCGGACAGTTGGGCCGGAAACTTGTCGCCATGGCCACTGAGATCAAACTGGGCCAAAGCCGCTTCCACCCTGGTGATCAATTCATCCTGAGAAATTTTTGTCCTCTCCCGCAGAGGAAGGGCGATATTTTCCCAAACGGTCATGGAGTCGAGAAGGGCCGAGCCCTGAAACAAAACACCGAACTTGGCCCGCACCTCATCAAGTTCTTTTCTCCCCAGTTTGCTCATGTCAAAGCCATCCACCCAAACCTCGCCACTGTCAGGTTCCATGAGGCCCAAGATAAGCTTCAAGGAAACACTCTTCCCCTGGCCGCTACCGCCGGCTATCACTGAGGTCTTCCCGGCTGGGAATTCGACATTGACATGGTCGAGAACCACCTGGTCACCGAATTTCTTGACCACATCGACAAAACGAATCGCCGGCTTCATATAAACACCGCCGTAATCAAATAATTCCACAACAGCACAGCCACCGAGGTGTAGACCACGGCCTGGGTGGTAACCCGACTGACCCCTTCGGCACCGAATCCGGCATTTTTGATCTGTTGAACAAAATAACCCCGCGCCGTACATATCCAGACCACGAGCAGGCCAAAGGAGAGGGATTTATAGATACCGAGAGTGATATCCTCGTTTAAGACCTTAACCTCAATACCATTCATATAGGCGCCGGGATTTACCCCGAGCAAGACGACGCCGGAGAGGTAGCCGCCAAAGATACCGATGAGATCAAACATGGTGGTCAGAATGGGCATGGCAATGAGGGTGGCCAGAAACTTCGGACTTATGAAGTAACGAAAAGGATCAATGGCCATGCATTCGAGGGCGTCAAACTGCTCAGAGTTGCGCATGATGCCAAGCTCGGCACACATGGCCGAACCAGCTCGACCGGTGACCATGAGAGCCGTCAGCACCGGCCCCAATTCACGAATAAGGCTAAGAGAAACCAGCATCCCCAAGGTGCCCTCCATCCCCACTTTGCGCAAGGTATGATAGCCCTGGAGGCCGAGAACCATGCCAGTAAAAAGGCCAATAAACAAAATAAGGGGGGTGGAGTCGACGCCGATGGCCCGAATCTGGCGAACAAGTTCACCTAGACGGAATGGCCGCTTCAGGCAACCGGCCACGGTATAGCCGAGAAAACCTGCCATACGGCCAAGGTCTTTTACATGGTAGAGAGCGCCCGCTCCCAGGTCTTCTATTGCTCGAACAATCATAGGGGTATTTTAAGGTTCCTCAGGCCACAAAAGAACAACGGCCGAAAAGACGCCTTTAATCGATAAGTTAAACCTTTAAACCTTGTAATTACGAGGTGTTAGAGTGTTAGCACTGACAAAAGCCTAGCTTTTCATATTACTCACTTCTGTAAAAAACTGTCAAGCTCTCAATCCTCAGGGCTACACACATTTTAGAGTGAAACATCGAGACGATGTGGTAGAAATAAAAAAATAGTCAGACAGAACCAAACACTTTTGGCTCCTTCCCCTTTATTTCGGATATTTTTAGACAGTACGTAATGCACATCAAACTCATCGGTTGTAATGGCCGCTATACCCACTCCACCCTGAGTCTCTTTTACCTGCGCCAGGTCCTAGAAAAGAACAGTGCCGATCTGCGCATCACTATCCAGCAATTCACCATCAACGATAGCTATTTTGAAACCCTGGCCCGGATAACCGATTCAGCAGCAGACTGCTACTGCTTCTCCGTTTACATCTGGAACAGTCCTTTTATCCGCCGCCTGCTGGAGGATCTCAGTCTCCTGCACCCGATGGCCCCCCTTATTATTGGCGGTCCAGAGGCGATAGAGCTGACCAAAAGCCTTAATCTCGAAAATCTTACCCTTATTAGAGGTGAGGCCGAAGGACTACCAGACAGTTTCTTTAATGATCTCAAGAATAACGAGCTCAAAAAGGCCTATCAATGTCGACAGAAACCTTTATTTTCGTCGCCATACCGAGATGAGGACTTCACCACTCTTCTTGCCAACCGCCACATCTATTATGAATCGTCCCGCGGCTGCCCATACTCCTGTTCCTACTGTCTTTCCTCAAGCGAGACCGGTGTCCGCCATCTTGAACTCAGCCTGGTCAAAGAAGAACTCGACCTTATCCTCCGTCACCAACCGCAGATTATCCGTTTTATTGACCGGACCTTCAACGCCCTCCCCGACCGCACCCTGGAACTATGGCGCCATCTTCTTTCCTTGGACACAGAAACCTCTTTTCATTTTGAGATCTCTCCGGACCTCTTTACTGAGGAAATGTTTGAACTCCTGGAAAGGGTACCGGCGGGCATCTTCCAGTTTGAGATCGGTCTGCAATCCACCCACCCTCAGACCCTGACAGCCGTAAACAGAAAGACCAAGGTCAAAGAAGCACTGGAGAATATCAAGAGACTGGTGACAATTGACACCATCCATCTTCATGTTGACCTTATCTTAGGACTTCCCGAAGAGACTAAAGAGTCCTACCAGCAGACATTTAATGACCTCTTTAGCCTTGCGCCTCATTATATCCAGATGGGACTGTTGAAGATTCTTCCCGATACCCCCATTGCCAGGAAACAGAAAGAATTTGCCACGGTGGCCAGCACGCATCCGCCATACGAAATCTTGCAAAACAGATGGCTCTCCCACCAAAAGCTTAAAGAGCTCTACTGGTTTGGCGAGTGTGTGGAAAAATTTTACAACTGCCATTTTTTTAAACCGCTCTTCACCTATCTCCGTAGCCAACAGGAAGATGGTTTTCACTTTTTCACCAAGCTACTGACCGCCTGCACCAAGCACAACTTCTTTGGCCGCGCCGCCACCCACGAGCTTATGAGCAGCATCCTGGCAGAGGTGGGCCACAACCGGGCTGATAGAAATTCCTTCCTGGAGGTCCTGCAGCTGAGCTGGCTCTATGCCGGGCGCCGCAAACTTCCTGACCACCTCCCTGCCCAAGACATGAAAAAACACAAGGAACAACTCTTCCACCAACTACCGCAAAACCTGCCGCCCTACTTCAGCCACGTTGACCGCAATCATTTTTTCAAACGGGCCGAATTCGCCCTCTTTGGGCCAGCTGCCCTTCGTACCCTCTTCGCTTACCAGGGCAACACCCCACGCCTGATCTGCTTTCTACCAGATGTCCAAAAGGCTGTGCTCAAACATAACGAAATTCTTGTCGTTGATGATGACAACCTAATACCGCCCCCGGGCAGGTAAAGACCAGAATATGGCCAGCCAAAACAGATTCTGACCAGGGCAGAGGCTGTCCCCACCTTTTTTCACCTGCCCCTCTTTCTGCGATCCATGTGTGTCAATTGTTAACACTATGCGCCCCTGAAGCTTTCAGAGACAAGATAAACTCTAATAATACCGGAGCGTTGCAAACAAGGGGCTCGACATCCCTTACCCAAGCACAACAGCAGCGTCCCCCCTCTATGCAGAGGCAATCATAAAAAAAAATCCCGCTTCATTTCGTGGCCATGATCTTGCTAGCAAGAGAGGTAAGCGTGTCACATAATAGAACCCTATCAAATTCAAGGGAGGTTGCGAATGGATGTAGAGACTATCACACCGGATCAAGTCTTGGACACAAAAGGATTAAGCTGCCCAATGCCGCTGCTTAAAACAAAAAAGGCTATTAATTCTCTCGCCTCAGGGCAAATTTTAGAAGTTATGGGGACTGACCCTGGTTCCAAAAATGATCTGCCAAACTGGTGTGACCGTTCCGGCCATGCATTTCTTGGCGACAAAGAGGAAAACGGTTTCTTCAGGTTCTTTATCCAGAAAGGCTAGATTCGCAGCTGGCAGAAGCACCAAATGAGAAATAAAAAAAGCAATGCCCGATAGGTCTTGAACCTGACGAGCATTGCTTTTTTTTACACATTAATATAACCCAAACTGGGTTATCCTTTTTAGCGTCCTCAAGACCTACGCCGTGGACCACATTTTTTCTTTTTCTTTTTTTTCGTAGCAGCGACCGTAGTTCTTCGTGTCGCAGTCGCAGGTGCGGGAAGATAGCGCCTACCTCCACCAGCCTTGAGACGCGCCTTACGAGCACGCATCACCGAGGCCACGTCCGACCTCAGGACAATACGCTCCTTGGGCGAGGTCTGCACATAACATTTCTCAATCATATTAAGGGCAAAGGGATCATCCTCATCGTAAAGCTGGACATGGGAGGCATCGATAATGGCTTGGACATATTCCTTCTTGGCATAATAGGCTGAACTACGGAGTCGATAGGCCTTAACGCAGTCATTGTTGATGGAAAGAGCTGCAGAGTAGTCTTTGATAGCAGCATCGAGCCTGTTGGTCTTCTGAAAATACTCGCCCCGGACAAGATAGGCCTCGGTATTGGGCTTGACCAGCAAGGAGGCCTCCATGTCGGCCAGGGCATGCTCCTCATTTCCCAGGGCCAGGTAGGCTCGACTGCGATAAATATAGTAAGAGGGGAGACGCTCTACCGGTGCTGTGGCAATGGCCCGAGACAGCTCATCAATGGAGACAGCATGAGTCTGCGGGACTGACAACAAAGAAAAAATGACAAATAATAAACAGATAAGGGAATGATGCATCATGGAAGTTTTGCTGGTAGTAACTTTATATATGCTATGAAATTTTCAGTTTATCCAACCAAAATATTCATAACACATAATTACCTCCGAAAGTTAAAAAAATGTCCACAAGACCCTCTCTTCCTAGTCACCGATAATTTTCACCAAAACCCTTTTCTTGCGGCGGCCATCAAACTCACCATAAAAGATCTGTTCCCAGGTGCCGAA
>JBFFIS010000005.1:0-18271 GCA_041556375.1 Desulfurivibrionaceae bacterium
GCGCTCATTACCGCTCTCCCGCACCTTGTTCACCGCATTTTCCATATCCCAGGGCGATAGAAACTGGCCCTTCTTGATACTGAGCGGCTTGCCCGTCTGAGCCGCGGCCACCAGCAGATCGGTCTGCCGGCAGAGGAAAGCCGGAATCTGGATAATATCAAGGACCTCGGCGGCGGCAGCGGCCTGGCCTGCCTCATGGATGTCAGAGATCACCGGCACCCCGAACTCCTCCTTGATCCGTCCCAGCAGATCAAGGCCATCAACCAGGCCCGGACCGCGGTAGGAGGACAGCGAAGTACGGTTGGCCTTGTCAAAGGAGGCCTTAAACACATAGGGCATCCCCAGCCGCGTCGTAATCTCCTTGAGGCCGGCCACGGTTTCGCGAATAATATCCTCCGACTCGATGACGCAGGGACCGCCGATCAGGGCCAGGGGCTGGCCGGAGCCTATTTTAATATCTTCAGTTATGGAAACGACATGCATAGGAGGACCTTTTGAAAGGATGGGTTTAAGCGCCATGATTATCAAGACATGGTGCAGGTCAAATTAGCTTGGAAACACCGCAGCCTTTATACCCTCCTCTGAGATTTCGGAAACTGCCTCCAGTCTCTTTATCTGCTCGGAGGTCTCAGCAATGACCTGATCATAGAGGGCCAGGCGACTCTTGTTGAAATCAGCGCTGCGCTCGGCCTCTAACCGAAAGAGCTGCATCTTATTGAGGAAATTATGAAGGATGTGATGGCTGACGCTGATGGTTGAGGTATAGACCCTGAGCTTCTCATCTTCCTCACGCAACAACCTGGCCGTGTGATAATCGGTATAGGCGCCCAGGGAAACGAGCAGCACAACTATGGCCGTACGCATCCATAACTCATTACCAGAAGAGGGAATCCATTCAAAGATCTCCTCGCCATAGAAAAATTTATGGGTAACGGAGTCCACCAACCAAAAGAGGGCGGCAACAACAATACCCACGACCTTATATCGATAGTGTGTCATAACCTTCATCCCATATCTGCGCAGACACCAAGGGCACAAAGAGTATCTCTTTATGCCCTTGGTGAAACAGGTGCAAACTACGACAAGACAAGCCTTGATGTTGGCAACAAATCAACGAAAGCTACTCGAATGAAGGTGTGCCCCCGGCCCCTTTAATCATGGGCATGTTTCAAACTGGCCTTAACGAACTCACGAAACAGGGGATGAGCTGCCATGGGTTTTGACTTAAATTCCGGATGAAACTGGCAGCCCAGGAACCAGGGGTGATCCTTGAGTTCAACAATCTCAACCAGGTTGTTATCAGGGGAGGTACCGCTGATGACAAGACCGGCCTTTTCCAGGTCTTTACGGAATTTGGGGTTGAACTCAAAACGATGGCGATGACGCTCATCAATATCCTTGTCGCCATAGGCCTGGGCGGCAAAGGTCTTATCCGTCAGGGTGCAGGGATAGCTGCCCAGACGCAGGGTGCCGCCCATCTCCGAATCTTCATCACGGATGTGGGTCTGACCGGTGCGCGGATCATACCACTCCTTCATAAGATAGATGACATTATGCTTGGTGGCCTTGGTGAACTCATTGGAGTCGGCATCCTTCATGCCGGCAACATTACGGGCGAACTCCACCACGGCCAACTGCATACCGAGGCAAATGCCGAAGAAGGGGATGTTGTTCTCGCGGGCATAGGTGATGGCGTTAATCTTACCCTCAATACCCCGTTGGCCAAAACCGCCGGGCACCAAAATACCGTGACAGCCTGCCAGCATGGCCTGAAAGTCGCCATTCTCAAGTTCTTCGGAGTTGATATATTTCAAATTTACCCGGGCATCGTTGGCAACGCCGCCATGGACCAGGGCCTCGTTCAAGCTCTTATAGGCCTCGACCAGATCAACGTACTTGCCGATGATACCGATGGTCACCTTATGGGTCGGGTTCTTGACCTTATCAACCAGCTCACGCCAGGGGGCGATGCGGGGCGCCCTGGTCCAGATATTGAGCTGCTCCAGGATGAGCTCGTCGAGACGCTCCTCGTGGAAACAAAGCGGCACCTCATAGATATTATCGACATCCTTGGCCGTGATAACCGCCTCGGTGGGCACATTACAAAAGAGGGATATCTTCTTCTTCAGGCCGATATCAAGGTCAACCGCTGTCCGGCAGAGGAGGATATCGGGCTGGATACCAATGGCCCGCAACTCCTTCACCGAATGTTGGGTGGGCTTGGTTTTCACCTCACCGGCCGTGGACAGGTAAGGGACCCAGGTGACGTGAATAAAGATCGACTGCTCGCGGCCAACATCGAGGCGAAACTGACGAATGGCCTCCAGGAAGGGCAGGCCCTCGATATCGCCGATGGTACCGCCGATTTCAACAATGGCGACATCGGCGTCACCCTCGAGGCTGTGAATAGCCGTCTTGATCTCATCGGTAATATGGGGGATCACCTGCACGGTGCCGCCCAGGTACTCGCCAGCGCGCTCCTTAGAGATTACCGAATGATAGATGCGGCCCGAGGTGTAATTATTCTTCTGGCCCAATTTGGCGTTGGTGTAGCGCTCGTAATGGCCCAGGTCCAGATCGGTCTCGGCGCCATCGTCGGTGACAAAAACCTCACCATGCTGGAAGGGATTCATGGTACCGGGATCAACATTGATATAGGGGTCAAGTTTTTGGATGGTGATGGTCAGCCCCCGGCTTTCAAGAAGGGCACCGATGGCGGCAGCTGCCAGCCCTTTACCCAGTGAAGAAAGGACACCGCCAGTGATGAAAATAAACTTTGTGGACTTTTTTGGTTTTTCCATGAAGTATCGCTATGAGAAGGGGTTTGATGGAGAGACCACAGGCGCTGATTGAGCAGCTCAATCACCTCTGGTGCAGATGTAAGAAGCACGGCTTTAAGGGGGCCTTAAAACACTTTCTTGCCAGGCTGTCTTAACGACGATGTACTATATCTCAAGAGCCTTCTCTTTTCCAGCCATTTTCCTTTTTTCCCGGCCGGCCTTTTATTATTTTCAGTCAACGTCATTGTCCGTGGTGCCAGGGCCGGCCATATCCTTGCAATACCTGCAAATCTTGGGTATTTTCTTTGACGCGACCCCCTGCGTCAAACTCGGCTGCAGACAACCCCTTCTTTGCCTCTCATGACCACCATGCCACGACTCCTTTTTCTCACCGTTCTACTTACCTTGTTTTTTAGCACCGGCTGTTCCGAGGACAAGGTGGAAGAAGAGGCCACGCCGCCGCCAGTTGCGACAGCCCAGGAACCGGCGAGCTACCGATGTCGAGATTGTCACCCCGCCGACCTAGACAGCAACCACAGCTTTTCCTGCACCACCTGTCATCAAGGCCAAGAGAACATCGCTTCCCAGGAGGAGGCCCATAGCGGCATGATCAGCAAACCGGGCCACCCTGATTTCATGATGGCAAGCTGTGGCAGCTGTCACCAAAAAGAGGTAACAGCAAGCCATGATTCTCTGCATTTCACCGCCAGAAATGAGGTGAATATTGTCCGCCGCGCCTTTGGCGCCGACCAGGACCTCAGCCGGGCCGATGATATCCCTGTCCATGAAAGCCCAGGGACCCCCCTGGAACTTGCCGACGACCTCCTGCGCCGCCGCTGCCTGCGCTGCCATATCAGCTACGACGGCGACAACTACGCCGAGACCCTGCGCGGCGTCGGCTGCGCCGCCTGCCATCTCGAGTACAGCAATGGCCAACTCACCAGCCATGCCTTTGTCGGCCGCACCCCGGACCAGCAATGCCTTCACTGCCATAACAGCAATTTTGTCGGTGCTGATTATTACGGACGCTACGAGCACGACTTCCACTGGGATTACCGCACCCCCTACAAAAAGGATGGCAGCGAGGCGGACCGGCCCTACGGTGTCGAGTACCACCAGCTCGCCACTGACATCCATCAGCAGGCGGGCATGGCCTGCATCGACTGCCATCCCGGCCCAAGCCTGATGTCCTCGACACAACAAGGGCTTTCCTGCCTTGATTGCCATGCCTTCAGCAGTAGAACAAATAAACATACAAACCTGAAAAAAACAGGGGCTGACATCAGCTTCACCTCTGCGCAGCGCACCTACGCCGTCCCGCAGATGGTCAACCCGGCCCACAGCAAATATGGAGCGCAAGCTACCTGCACCGCCTGCCACGCCCTCTGGACCTATAATGACGAAGGCACCCACCTCTTCCGGCAGGACGCCGAAGAGTATGACCCCTGGGAGGCCCTTACCGTCCAGGGATCTTTTGAGGTCGAGCATGAGATCTTTGTCAACATCAACAGTGAAGAAGGCTACCCCTATCCCTTCATGTCGGACAAATTAACCGGCAAGGGCTATTTCGGCCTCTGGCATAAAGGCTATGAGCTCAGGCGCTGGGAATTCCCCATCATCTGCACGGATGAACAGGGCAAATTTACGACCTGCCGGCCTATTCTTGATCTGCATCTCACCTGGGTAAACAGCGAAGGAGAGTTGATCTTTGACAATGCCCGCCCCGACAAGGCTCCCGACTATGGCCTGCTGCCTTATACCCCTCACACCATTGGCAAGGCAGGCCCTTTCTTCACCGAACGCCTGCGAACCAACCACCATCTCCTTGACCAGCCCCTGAACCTCGACAAAGGACCGGGTTTAAATCCTGCCATGGAGGCAAAACCATGAAACACCTCTCCCTGCTCTTACTCCTGCTCGTTGCCCTGAGCGGCTGCGCCGGCCGTGACCGGACCATATCCGCACCGGCAAAAAAATGGGTGACCACTGCCGGCAAATACGACAGCACAGACACCAAGGTCCCCGGTACCCAGCGCCCCTATAAGATCAAGGGCAAGACCTATTACCCGCTGCCCTCGGCAGAAGGCTTTGAACAAAAGGGCATCGCCTCCTGGTACGGCAAGCCCTTTCATGGCCGCAAGACCTCAAACGGCGAGACCTATAATATGTACAGCCGTACCGCGGCCCACAAAACCCTGCCGATGAACACCCATGTTTTGGTAAAAAACCTCGATAACGGCCGGGAGATGGTACTGCGCATTAACGACCGCGGCCCTTTTGTCAGCGGCCGGATAATCGACCTCAGTCACACCGGCGCCGAGGAACTCGGCATCCTGGCCAAAGGTACGGCCAGGGTCCATATCAGCGCCCTGGGCGAGGCCGTGACCATTGAGGAGGAAGGCCAGAAGGTTAAACGTTTTCTGCCCCATGAGGATTTTACCCGCGGCAATTTTTACGTCCAGATCGGCTCATTTACCAACAAGAATAATGCCCTGCGCCTGCAGACGAAAATGGAGAGTAAGGGCCACGAGGTTGCGGTACGCGCCTATGACCGCGGCGATAAGATTTTCCACCGGGTCCAAATCAGGGCCGGTTTTGAATTGGTTGATGCCAACAAGACCTTGGAGCTTTTCAGCCAAATGGGGTACAGCGGCTCCTTTGTCGTGGCTCAGTAAGAGCAGAAACAGATGATTCAAAAAAACTCAGCGGGCCAACTCCTGCTGCACGGCCCTGCCGAGCTGACTTAAGGTATATGGTTTTTTGACAAAAACACCGGCTCCCAGGGCCTGGGCCTTTTTCACCTCCTCATTTCTTGAAAAGCCGCTGCAGATAACCGCCTTTTGGCCCGGATGGATCTTGAGAATCTCTCCATAGGTCTCCCTGCCGTTCATGCCGGGGGCCATAATCATGTCAAGCAGCAGAAGATCGGCCTTATTTTCCTGCAGATATTCCACCGCCTCCTCTCCCGAGGAAACGGCATGGGTACTATAGCCAAGGGATGCCAACATCTGGGTGGAAATATCACGCTGTTGAAACTCATCGTCAATAATCAGAATGGTCTCGCCATTGCCCTCTAAATTCTCGGCAGGGCCGGCCGTGGCCTCGCTCACTGCCTCGTCAAAACACACAGGGAAATAGAGGTCAAAAACCGTACCCTCGGCGCTGCTCTGCAGACCAATGGCACCGTTATGGTCCTGCATCGTATTCCAGACCACTGCCAACCCCAGCCCGGTACCACTGCGCCCCATGACCTTTTTGGTGTAAAAGGGCTCAAAGATATGCTCTCTATCCACCTCAGAAATACCAGGGCCACTATCGGAGACGCTGACCACCACATAGCTACCAGGCTCCAGGTGATGGCTATAGCCTTCACCATCGTCAACCTCTTGGTTCCTGGTGGCTATATTGACAGCACCCTCACCCTTAATGGCCTCAGCGCCATTGGTGACCAGGTTCATGATGCATTTCTTGACATGAACCGGCGAACAAAAAATATTGGCCAGGGCCGGCTCCAGGTCGCAGGAGAAAACAACATTATCATAGAGCATCTTAAGCTCGCCAAATTCCGGCGAATCGATATATTCCGCCAGCAGATCATTGGCATTATGTGACTCCTTGGCACTGGCGACACCGCGGGCAACAGTAAGCAGATCGGCGACAACGGCAGCGGCCCTTTGCCCCGAATTTTGGATTGCCGTCACTGATTTGCGAAAGGGGCTGTCCTCCGGAAGCTGCATGAGGATGAGTTCCGGGTAGCTGACAATACCGGAGAGAATATTATTAAGGTCGTGGGCCACACCGCCGGCCATCAGACCAATGGCTTCCATTTTCTGCATGCGATTAAGGCTGGCGGCGATCTTTGCTCTTTCCCGCTCCACCTCCTTGGCCTTACTGACATCCTCAAAGAGGGTGAGCATGTGGGGGCGGTTATCGACCATGATGGCAACGCTGGTGGCGCGAGCATCGAGAATATTGTTATTCTGGCGCTTCAGCTTGAGATCCACACCTTTGACGACCCCCCGTTTCTTGACAAGATCAATTAGTTTAGCTCTGTCCTCTGGGTTGCAATAGATATCCGCCACATTCCGATGCAGAGCGACTTCTCTCGTGTAGCCCGTTATCTCGAGAGCCTGGTTATTAAACTCCCGCACCGTGCCGTCCTCATCCACCAAAACGATGCCCACCGGGGCGTTATCAAAGAGGAAGCTATAGAGCTTTTCCTTGTTGGCCAAGGCTTCCCTGGCCTCGGTAAGACTCGCCGTTTTCTCAGCAATAATTCGATTGAGCTTACGGTTAAAAAGAAGCAGCAGGACAACGGCGGCAGCGACAAAAAAAGAAAGCAGCAGATAGAAGGCCGTGATCACCACTGAATAGTCAGGGCGGGGGGCGGGATCATAGATAAAATTATCGAGGCTGTAGCCGGGGTCGGCCATGCCCAGGTTGACATAGGTGTCAGCCATATGTTGCCAGCGTCCCGGATTCATATGGCCGACCTCAACAAGATCGGCCCTGATCAGATCATCTAGGGCCTCGGCCTCATAGCGCAGATGGGCCAAGGACTTCTTAACGCCATACCTGTCTTTAAGCAGGGCGATAATCTCTTCCTTATGCGCCATGGCATAGCGCCAGCCCTTAAGAGAGGCCTCCCGGAAGGCTTTGACCTGGGAAGGATGGCGTCTCTCTTCAAGTTCAGAGGTAAAGAGGGTATCGCCGTAAAAATCAATGCCATAGGTGATGGGCTTGATGATGGAGGGTTCAATCCCCTGCTCCTTTAGGTAAAAGGGCTCATTGCTGATATAGGCATTAAAGACATCTGTTTTGCCGTTAACAAGATCATTAATATCAAAGGAACTAGGAATAATTTCCACCCTGTCCAGATCAACGCCCTCATTACGCAGGGTGGCTTTATGCTCGGCGGCATCATGACCCGGCAACAGCATAACACGCCGGCCGATCATATCTTGGGGGGTGGCGATGCCGGAATCACGGCAGGCCAGAAAGACGATAGCGGAATGTTGGAAGACAGCGGCCAAGGCCACCACAGGCGCCCCCTTGAGGTAATGGAGAAGGACCTCGGAGCGGGCCACACCATACTGGGCCCGGCCTTGAACAACCTCCTCCACCGGCCAGAGTCCGGGCCGGCCGGCCTTGATGGTAACATCCAAACCGGCCTCCTGATAATAGCCCTGGTGCAGGGCGGCATAATAGCCGGCAAACTGGAATTGATGAAACCAGGGGAGCTGCAGGGTGACAGCACTCAGCTTGTCTGGTCCCTGGCCAACAACAAGCGGCGGCACGAACAAGAGTACCATGACCACAAGCCCTACCTGGCGGACCAGCATAGTGATCGTGCTCCTCATATTCTCACCCGCAGCTTGTCGGCTCATACCTTGTGTCCTTCTATGGTCCTGCCTCGGAGGCTAAGGCTTTCTGTATTGCCAGCCCTAGCTGAGCAATGCTGTAGGGCTTTTTAACAAAATCTCCGGCACCCAGACGTTGGGCCGCTTTGACATTGTCATTTTCAGAAAAGCCGCTGGCGATAATGGCCTTTTGGGAGGGATTTTTCCGAACCAGGGCCGCATAGGTCTGGCTGCCATCCATGCCGGCGCCCATGATCATATCCAAGACCACCACATCGGCGTTGTTGTCTGCCAGATAGGCCAGGGCCTCCTCGCCGGAGGCCACGCTGTTGCATTGGTAGTTGAGATGACCGAGAAACTGACAGGCAATATCACGCTGGCTGGCCTGGTCATCCACCACCAAAATCTTTTCGCCATGGCCCATGAGGGCCTGCACGTCAATCTCATCTTCCCCCTCTCCCAGTTCATCATAGCAGACGGGGAAGTAGAGTTCAAAGGTCGTGCCTCGATCACTACTCTCCACGGTAACCATGCCGTCATGGTCCTGAATGGTATTCCAGACCACGGCCAGCCCCAGACCACTGCCGCTCCGGCCCATTGTTTTTTTGGTATAAAAGGGCTCGAAAATATGGTCTTTATCATGCAAGGCAATGCCGCCGCCGCTATCGGTGACACTGAGCACGACATATTCTCCTGGTTGCAGAGCAATTTTTTCAGCCTGATCGATAACCTGATTACGGGTGGCAACAGTGACCTGTCCGCGGCCGGCAATGGCCTCGGCGCCGTTAGCAATCAAATTCATCAAACATTTTTTGATATGAACGGCGGAACAGGAAATATTGGCCAGATCAGAAGCAAGCTCCGTATTACATGACACCTCCGGGTTGCTGGCAGCCAAGGCCTGATATTCCGGTGACTCCATGTACTCCCTGATCAGATTATTGAGGTTTGCCGCCTTCTTGACACTGGCCACGCCGCGGGCCACGGTGAGAAGATCGGCAACCACCGCTGCCGCCTGCTGACCTGATTGGCGGATAAGCTCGATGCCCGCACGCATGGCACTGCCCTCGGGAAGCTGCATCAAGAGAAGCTCCGGATAACTTACCACCCCGGAGAGGATGTTATTCAGGTCGTGGGCCACGCCGCCAGCAAGCAAGCCCAGGGCCTCCATCTTACGGGTCTTGGCCTTTTTCTGCTCCAGTTCCTGTTTTTCGCGCTCAAGCCTATTCTGCTCGGTCTTATCATTTAAGGTAATGACCAGCCTGTCCTCAATAAGGGTATAGGCAAACTCCACCTCCTTGACCGAACCGTCCTTACAGACAATGGCCCGTTCCTCCATGGGCAGGGCGAACTTATTCTCCTGGGCATCAGCCAAGCGTTTTTGCCAGCTCCTGGCAATAACGCTCTGCAATGACGGATCAGGATAGGCCTTGGCTACCCAGGTCTCCATGGTGGGAATGTCTTCTAGACTATAGCCATAGAGCTCCACACATTTTTCATTAAGGAACTCGATGGTGCCATCGATATTGACCATGGCAATGGGCACATGAGCGTTATTAATAAACTTACCAAACAGCTGCTGAGTGTCGAGCAGTTGTTTTTCGGTTTCCTCTCTCTTTCTCTGCTCCTTGAACTTCACCAAGGTTCGAAAGACAAAGGAGGAATAGACGAGAAGACCAGTAACAAAGAGGACAAAGATAGCCATCCACCATCTGCCAAAATCCTTGACAGCGGCCAGGGCCTGCTTTTCCGGAGTGGCCACCACAATGGACCAGAGGTTCTGGGGCAGAGAGACAGGATGGTAGACGGCGTGCTTCAAAATCGTCTCTTGGCGCTCATCCTTGAGGCGGTCATAGAGATAGGTTGTCTGACCTTCTTCACCGGCCATCATCCGCTCGGCCATGGTGATAACGGTGGGAAACTGGCTCGATGTCTCAAACACAGTACGGCCGACGTGGCCGGGCACCGGACAGTAAAGCTCCACCCCTTCCCTGTTAATCATCCAGGCATAACCGTTTTCACCAAGGGTAATATTGGCCAAATACTTCTCTGCCACCACGGCAAAGGGTATCAAAATCGAAAGGCTGCCGGCATAGACACCGTGGTCAAAAACAGGGACGGCCAGGGCCACGGTGTCATACCCCTGGACCGCCTTGAATACCGAACTGACCACGGGCTCATGGGTTTCGGCAATTAAGCGATTATGGGCCTGACCAGAGATATCCTGGCCAATGGCACCCTGGCGAAAGGGGATGGTATGGAGGATCAGGCCACTAGGGCTCACACGGGTAACGGCGCTGACAGTTGTCTCGTTGCCCTGCCAGAATTCCGCCAGAAACTCCTTCCCCCGGTCATCAAGGCGGATGATGTTGTCATGCTGGGCAAGATGAGCCAGCAGCTTTTGGTGGGACCCAAAGAACTCCTCCATCCCACGGGCAGCCTGGCTGGCCAGCAGGTACTGATGGCCATTCAGAGAATCAAGGGTGTTTTGCCGAAAAACCTTATAGGGCAGATAAAAAACCCAGGCCGACAGAAGGACAAAGACAGTCAGAATGGCCAATACTCTGAGGAGGGCTGGAATGTTTACCTTCTGACTCATAGATCACGAAATGATAGGGGGGATGAGACTGTGCGCACAATGTCGTTTTTTGGTCTGGCTGAAATTTTAACATTATCATGGCAAGGCGGCAAACGTTATGCAGAGAGAACTGACTACGGGCGCCCCTACAAAGGCCCAAAAAGGCTAAAAACGATACTTTCGTCTCAGCCCATTAAGCCCGAGACAAGAGAGCCTCTCCCCCCGCCGATCAAGCTGTGGACAAAACGTGACAACAGCGCTGTGCCATTTTTCAAGGAAAGGGGCTGGCTGGTTTCACGCCACCAGCTCTTATACTCTGCCATCTCGGCCCGGCAAGCTATCTCTTTAGTGTACACATAGGTGCTGCGTCCTGGTTGCTGGCCTGCGGCGTGTGCCGCCACAGTGGTTATGAAGAAGGTGAAGAGATCATGGAGGTCCGCGCCGATCTTTTCAATGCAGGCGGCCAGAAGAACCTGGCCGCGCTCCAGTTTTGGGCCAAGGGAGTGCTGCCAAAGTTGGCGGTAGAGGGCGAGGAGATGGTTGACCTCCTGCTCAAGGGGAATAAGGGCCCACTGCCTGTCCACAAAATTGGGCCGCCGGGATCCGGCAAGAACGGTATTGGAAAAGCTGTGCAGCAGGCCGGGGAGTCTGCGCCTTGTCCTCCGCAGCCCCTGTTCCCATATTTTCAAGGCTGATGAGCCATCAACGACTGCCAGCCCCATTGGCCTGACAGGACGCATCATGCCAGCTGCGAGCTTATCCCTTAGCCGGCAGAATTCTGCCTGCACCCAGAAATAATGTGGGGCGATGGGTAACTGCGTTGTTTGTTGGTGGCTGGCCATGGTAGTTCCTCCTCTCTTTTAAATTTGTAATATAAAAAGAGGATAAACCAGCAGATAGGACAAATAATGTCCTAGGTGTTTTTTTACTCTTAGCCGGAAAGGCGAAAGACGCATTACTAAAAATGGATGAAGAGACGGAGGAAGACCTGGTCGGCCTGGCTGCCGAACTCATCATCGCTGCCGCCGTGATAGATGAGGGCGCCGCCGTTTATCGTTATCTCATCGGCAGCGCTGTAGTTGAAGGTGGGAGTGATAAAACTGCCGTGGTCATCCAGGTTGACAATCCCCAAAACCTGGCCGCTCCACAGCATGGAGAACTGGTAGGAGAGTTGGGCGGCCAGATAATCAAGCTGGTTGTCGTCGTTATACTTGTACTCGCCAAGCACCGTCAGGGAGTTGCTAAAACCATACTCGGCCCCGACGATGAACTCTGTATAGCGCGCGTGGCGCTGGCGGTCATGGAAACTGCCCCCCTCGCTGCGCACCTCCAGACCGGTCTCGCCGATCTCACCGGCCATTTCCCAGCCGATCATATCGCGGTCATTGTCATCATCCCACACTGTCACCAGGGCCAGATCAGCGACCTCCAGGTAGCCCTTGAGGCGGGCCGCCAGCTTTTGCTTGGCGCCGGTAAGATCGAGATTGGCCAACTGGCCGAGGGCATACTCGTAATGGATGGCCTCGGTGCCCCGCCGCTCATCCATTTCCTTGGCCTGGAAATCAATGGGATCAAAGACATCAACAGGGTTCCAGATCCGGCCCACCCCAAAGGGAATGCGCTGGCGGCCGATGGTCCACAGATGGGTCTGGCCACGGTACTGCAGATAGCCACGGTAGATCAGGGTCTTGTTAACCAGGGAACTTGGCCGCTCCACATAGCGGTTTTCATTATCGACAATAAGCTTGGCGGAAAAATTCTCATACTGCGGGTGGCGGAGACTGACATCCACCCGCAGGCGGTTATAATCGCTCCAGTGCTGAACCTCGTCATAGCTGACGATGTTGGTGTTCTCGAGGACCAGTTCCGGACTGACCCCCAAAAGGGAGGCGGCAAGGAGGCTAGCCCAGATGGTCATTGGCAACGACCTCACCGTCCCGCAGGACAATGGAATGCTTGGCCTTGGAGATCACCAAGGGATCATGGGAGGAAAAGACAATGGTAATGCCCTCGTCGTCATTAAGCTGCTGCATCATGTCCATGAGGTTGGCGGCACTCTTGGAGTCGAGATTGGCGGTGGGCTCATCGGCAAGAATGAGTTTGGGCTTACTGGCCACGGCCCGGGCCACCGCCACCCTCTGTTGCTGACCACCGCTGAGCTGGTTGGGCAATTTCTCCAGAAGCTGGCTGATCCCGAGCTTGGTCGCTATCTCCTGGCTTCGCGCCCGGCATTGCTGCTCACTGCGGCCCTGGAGACGCATGATATATTCGATGTTCTCCCGGGCACTGAGCACCGGGATGAGATTATAGGCCTGAAAGACAAAGCCGATATGGTCGCGCCGCAGGCCGGAGAGCTGGTGCTCGTCAAGGTCGGTGACGGTAATACCGTCAAGCACCACCTCGCCGCTGCTGGCGCCGTCAAGGCCGCCGATGATATTGAGCAGAGTGGTCTTACCGCTGCCGGAAGGCCCGGAGAGCACGGCAAATTCGCCGCGGTGGATGCTGAGGTCAATACCAGACAAGGCCTTGACCTCGACATCCTGGTAGGGAGAAAAGAGCTTACAGACCTGCTTGATTTCAAGAAATGAGGGGTTCATCTTTTTGTCTTTTTCCATGGCCATAAAATAAATATTACACCCTGTTGATGGCCTCAATGGGCCGCGCCTTTTTAAGGATACGTAGCGGTAGCAGCACACTGACCAGGGTGGCACCACTCACCGCTGCCAAGGCGGTGAGAAAATAGCCGGGCCTGATCAGGGCATAGGTGATGGCGTCCATGCCAAAGGCATCAAGGCCGGCGCTGAACATGGTGAGGTCGAGACCGTAGGTATAAAAATAGAGCAGGGTCAGGCCGCCCAAAAGGGCACCGCAGCCGTAGCCGCTGAAACCGAGGATAAACGACTCGAAGAATACCATGGTGCGGATTTCGGCAAAACTGGTACCGATGGCCAGCATAATGCCGAACTCCCGCAACCTCTCCAGCACCGAGACCAACATAACGCCAAAGATGCCGAGGCCCGCCACGCAAAAAACCAGGAGACTGGTAATCAGGTTAAATATTTCCATCATCTCCCGGCCCTGGCTCAGGGCCGGGTAAAGCTGATCCCAACTGAGGGCATCAAGCTCGGGGAACCGGGCCGACAGGCTCTGCTGGACGGCCTGAACATCCTCCTTGTTCTGGACCATGATACTGATCTGGCTTGCCCCCTCCGGCACCATGAGCAGCTCCCTGGCCTTAGCCGCAGCGATGAAAACGGCATTTTCGTCCAGCCCCATATTATTGGTCTTGAGGATACCGGTGACCCGCAGGGACAGGGCCGAAACATCATTACTGCTGTTCTGGGCCGACAGGACGATCTTGTTACCCAACTCCACCTTCATTTTGCTGGCCAGCCGCCAGCCCAGAATGGCGCCGCGTTCCTTGGTGCCGAAATCATAGTCGCCGCTGTCAAGATAGGAGGCCAGCCGACCATGGCGATCTTCCGCCTCAAGATCAACGCCGTAGATCGAGGCATTGCGCGAATAGTGGGCCGTGGCAATGAGGCCCTCCTGGCGAAGGCGGCGGACATGACTTCTGACCCGACTGTCCTGCGCAAGAATACGGCCGACCTCGCCAGGTTTGCCGACCAGAAGCTCGAGACTGGGATCAAGGCGGTAGCCCTTGGCAAAGAGCGAGATATCACCGCTGTCGCTACGGATGGCATTATCGATGACCTGCTCGGTCATGCCATCATAGAGGCCCTCCATAAAAAGCAGCCCCCAGAGGCTCATGGCGATCATCAAAATGACCAGCACAGAACGCGACAGGCGCCTCCCCAACGACGAGATGGCTATACGCATCAGCACCCTAAACATAATACCTCTCCACAAAATATCCGGCACCAAAGCATACGCCAGTAAGGCAGACGTGGTACCGGTGGCTGTGCCGCTTATTATTATGGCCATCAGACATGGTGGATTGCCTCAATGGGCCTGACCCGATTGACCTTGACAATGGGATAGAGGGTGGAACCCACGGCCAGGACAAACATCACCACCATGTCGCGCAGGATGACCAGGGGCTCAAAGGCCGTGGGCATGCTTGATGCCGCCAGACCATACTGCTTAAACTGCTCTTCGGAAAAGGAGAAATAGATAGGATTGTGGTGAAAATAATAGGCCAGACTAGCGCCGATCAACCCGCCGATGACCACACTAAAAAAGGCCAGCAACATACTTTCACAAACCAACATCTGCTGGATCTGACCAGGCATGGTGCCTACGGCCCGCAGCACCCCGATCTCCCGCATCCTGGCAAAGACGGTGAGCCAGGTATAGATCAAAATAACAAAAAAGATGACAATAAATATTATCCCCAGGGTCAGATAGCCGAAGATCGAATCCACCAGCATGGCCTGGACCAGGCCTTCCATGGTGGTTCGCCAGCTCTCGGCCAGGTACTCCTGGTCAAGGCGCTCATTAAGAGTGGCGGCGATAAGATCAGCATCCTGAGGATTAGCGGGCAGGACAATAAAATGGCTGGCATAGTTGCTGGCTGCCATGGCCTTGTCAAAATAGGGTTTATTGACAAAGGCGGCAGAGGCATCAAACTCAAAGAGGCCGGTTTTAAAGATGCCCTTGACATCAAGGTTGTCAGCGGCAAAGGAGTAATCAGCACCGGTGCCGACAAAGGAGAGTTCGTCGCCCACCGCTACCTTGAGCCGGCGGGCCAGCTCATAGCCCATGTAGAGCTGGTTCTCATCGTCCTCGTGCAGATAAGCACCGTCGACCAACGAGGAGGCCAGCCGGGACAGCTTCTCCTCCGCCCCGGGCTCTATGCCGGTGAGCATGCCGCCCACCGCCTTTGTGGCGCCGGCATACAGGACAAAGGTCTCAAAGCGCTCGCCAAAGGTGGCTATGCCTGGCTGGCCGGCCAGAACGTGGCGCACTGCAGCGGCATCAAAGATCAAATTATCGAGGCTGGGCTTGGCCCGGAAATCCCGGTGCGTAACTTGGATATAGCCGGGATAGATCTCCACGGCATTTTGCAGCATCTTATCGTGGGAGCCATCCTGGAACGCCGTGGCAAACACCAGCATGGCCGTGGTCATGCTGGTGAGGAGAATGGTGACCAGGCTCCGGTTACGGTAGGCCCGGATGTTTTTCATGGCAAAATCGACAAACATCATCTGAGGATATCCCCTTTTCCTTACCACTTCGTCTACTGGGAAAAACGCTTCAAGGCCCTCTTACTGAAGTAGGCCTCGTCAATCACCTCATCAAAGACGGCATGGTCAATACTGATCTCGGTGCGGTGACCGGCCTTGTCAGTGTCCTGGGGCAGCATGACCCAACGGGTGGGATAGAAACGCTCGCCAAAATTTTTAACCTCAAGATAATCAAGAACCCGGACCAGAACCCCTTCTTCATCATAATAGCTTACCGTGGTGGGCAGGAAATATTTCTTCGAGATATGCATCCTGATCCGGCCCCAGACCACCGGCGCCTCTTCCCGGGCAAAGAGGTCAAGGAAGTATTCCTCGTCATCCTCGCCAACCAGGATAGCCTTATAATCCTCACTGATGGAGCTCTCCCGCACCAGATCATCATTGGTGAAATCACTGCCCATCCAGCTCTGCAGCATCATGGAGGCCGGGATCTTGATGGTCTTTTCGATACGCGGCACATACTGCCACATGGCCTTATCAACCTTGAGAAAGGTGATGCCACGATCCTTGCCAGGATAGGTAATTTTAATAAAACTCTTATCCTTGCCTATGGACCAGCTATCCATCTTCATGGTCCGTGTACTGCGTTTGGTCTGGACCACCATGGTAAACTCTAAATAGGCCGTCTTGCCGTTAAGGTTATCCTCCACCCTTTTGACGATATCATCAATGACCGAGGCGCTAACGCCTGTGGCCGTCACCACGATAGCCGAAAATGCTGCCACTACAAAATTTATAGCCTTCATACCTATTCTTCTCTCTTCCTTCTTTTTTTCGCTGAATATCCATGTATCCTAGCAAATTTCCCCCCAAAGGCGAAGGACAAGTGGCCATGGTTAAGCAAACTCCTTTTGGACTTGACGCCAGACAGGTGTAGCCATTAGATTTGCCCTTAAGCAGCCCGCGCCCTCGCCTCTTATCATCAGGATGGACATACCATGAGACTTTTCAGCCCCAAGACCATTGTTGTTGTTCTTTGCCTCCTTCTCTGCAGCGTCGCCGCAGGGGCCGAGGAAACCTTAACCAATCGTTCCATTGAGCGTATGGTGGCCGCCGGCCTGAGCCCGGAGCTCATCACCTCGAAGATCAACAGCACCAGCAATAGCTTTGACGTCTCCATCGACACCATTTTACAGCTCAAGAAAAATGGCTTCCATGATGATATCATCAAGGCCATGGTGGAGGCCGCCGGCAGCCAAAACAGCGCTACCAGAAACAACGATAACTATAACAACAATGACCAATATTATGATCCAGGCCAGAGTTATGAACCCAACTCCGCCTATGCCGACTCCTACCGGCCGCAACGCAAAACAGACGCCACCAGCAAACTGTTAAAGGATATTGCCGAGACCGCCATTCTCAAAGAAAAAAGGGATTACACCTGGAAGACCAAGGCCCACGCCATAGCCGTGACCCTGAAGACTATCTACCCGGCCAATACCCATAACATCAAATACTGGTGGGCCTACACCCAGTATTCGGTGCTGGTGGAAAAGGAGCATCACATCTTAAAGGGGATCAAGAAGGTCCTCTATTTTGATGGCAATCACCAGGACGCCCTTATTCTCAAAGGCGACACCTGTTTTGCCCAGGCCAAAAGACTGGGCCCAGGCGATGACAGCGCCGCCTACAGCCAGGAAGAAATGGCCGATGATGCCAAAAAGGCGTACCTGAAAGCCCTGGACCTGCCGACAATATCCGCCGTCAAAAAGGCAAAGATCTATTATCAGTTGGGGGAAATGGCCGAAGAAATCGACCAGAATAAAAAGAGGGCAAAAAAACTCTGGCAGCAGGCCATGGACGAGGACCCACGCAGCCACTGGGGCCTGCTGGCCGCGGGCAAGCTTGGCGTTGTGCCCCCCCAGAGCAGCCAGGAGCAGTATCAGCCCCCAGCCGACAGTTAATAACCAAGGCGCTCCAGCGCACGTGGCCGGACCTCATCTCTGATGAAGTGGCCGACTCTACACTACCTGCTGCCCTGATACAACAGGCCAGCAGCCACCTGATCGGCCATGGTCTTGCCAACCAAGAGGGCCACCAGGTGCAGGGCAAACTCCATAGCCGTTCCCGGCCCCTTACTGGTGATGACCTTGCCGTCTTCAACAACGCTGTCAGCACTGACCTCAGCGGCGGAAACAAGTTTGTCATCAAGGCCTGGGTAAATGGTGGCTGTCTTGCCGGTAAGCAGCCCGGCCTTTTCAAAGACCAAAGGGGCGGCGCAGATTGCGCTGACAATCCTGCCCTGCTGGGCATGCCCCTGTAAAAGCCCTGCCACCTCATCCGAGGCCAACAGCTTGTTGGTACCCCCCATGCCCCCCGGCAGAATCACGACATCAAACAACC
>JBFFIS010000006.1:0-18238 GCA_041556375.1 Desulfurivibrionaceae bacterium
ATGGCCTGACCGGCAACATCCAAAATCTGATTCGGGGCGACTCCCATGTAGACGATGAGAACCATAAGGATCATGCCCACGGCCCAGGTAGAGGCACCCACCTGGACATCAGGTCGATCTTCGGGATCAGAGGTGAAGGCGACACGCACCACTGACAGGTAATAGAAAATGGCGATGGCGGTATTTAGGGCCGCCAGGATAACCAAAGGCAAATGGTCGGCCTGCAAGGCGCCGGTCAGCAGCATAAACTTACCGATAAAACCGACAAAGGGCGGAATACCGGCCAGGGCAAACATGCCGACAAGCAGAACCAGGGCCAGAAAGGGTGATCTCTTATAAAGGCCTTTGAGGTCATCGCGGCTGACATTCTCGCCCTGGACGGAAACATTGCAGATAACCAGAAAGCAGGCCAAGTTCATCAACAGATAGCCGATAATGTAGAAGGTGGCGCGTGTATAGCCAAGCTCATCCATGGTCAGCAGGCCGAGAAGAACAAAGCCTGCATGGGCTATACCGGAAAAACCGAGCATGCGCTTAATATCGGTCTGTACCAGGGCGGAAAGATTACCGTAAAACATCGAAGCCACAGCAGCGACCATCAGAACCAAGACAAGCCAGCTGGCATGTTCCGGGTTTGCCAGGGTGACGATACGGATCATAATGGCCACGGCGCCGATCTTAGGGACGGTGGCAATGAACGAAGTGGTCGGATTGGCAGCACCCTCGTAGACATCCGGTACCCAAAAATGAAAAGGGAAGATGGCCAGTTTGTAGAAGAAGCCGATCATCACCAAAACAACGGCCAGAAGGGCAACAGGTTCCGTGGCGAACAGGCCATGTAATTTAGGTACGAGGTCAACGAAATAGGTGGTGCCGGTGAGACCAAATATATAGGACATGCCAAAAAGCATGGCGCCGGTGGAAATAACGCCGAACATGACATACTTGATGCCGGCCTCCATCTGCCGCCTCTCACCGGTGGTGTCGTCCCGCATGGGGACCATGAGGTAGAGGGCGTAAGAGGAGAGTTCCAGGGAGACAAAAAGGGTGAGCAGCTCAGCGCTCGACATCAGCATGACCAGCCCCAGAACAGAGAGAACCATAAAGAGGTAATATTCGGCCTTGATCGTGTTATTAATACCCTTGATATCAGGGGCGAGAAAAACCACAAAGGTCATACCCAGGGCAATAATCAGCTTGAAAAACTGCGAGTAAAAATTCACCTCATAGGCGCCATAAAACATGGTGCCGCTGTTATTTATCCCCATAACAAGGAGAATACTGAGAACGAGACCAATGGCGATGGTGGTGTTTTTGGCCAGAGTGCCTTTATCCTCTCCAAGGGTAATGAGGAAGAGAACAAGGCTACCGCCGAGGAGGAACAATTCTGGTAAGAACAACATGGTGTATTCCTAATGTTTAATTATCAACCTGATGCATAGAGCAAGCCAAAATTCCCGCAGAAATCATGGTGCCACCGATCGATCACACTCTCACTATTGCACAACCAGGGCTGCTACGGCCTGGGAACTGTGGACCTGATTGAGCAAAAACTCCACACTGGTATGCATGACATTCATAAAGGGTTCCGGAGCAAGACCAATCCAGAAGACAAATATCAACAGGGGCGCCAAGGTAACGCACTCCCTGAAGTTAAGATCAGTGATGTCCGTCCGACCTTCGCCCTTAAAGAGGACATACTGGAGAAGGCGGAGCATATAGGCCGCGGCAAGTACTGCCCCTGGGATGGCTGCCCCGGCAATAATTTTACTGTGCTCAAAGCCACCGACAAGGATGAGAAATTCACCGATAAAGCTGTTGGTGGCAGGAAAACCAAGAGAGCTCAGTGAAAATATGGTCAAGAAGGAGACGAATATCGGCAGGTTATAGGCCAGGCCGGAGTGGTCCTTAATCTCCCGGCTATGGGTCCGTTCATAGATCATACCAATCATTAAAAACAGGGCGCCGGTGGTGATACCATGGTTGACCATCTGGATCAGTGCACCCTCGATACCGGTCTGGTTGAGGACAAAGATACCAAGGGTAACAAAGCCCATATGCCCCACGGATGAGTAGGCGATCAACTTCTTCATATCTGACTGAGCCAGGGCGGTAAAACCACCGTAAAGAATACCTGCCACCGACAGCCACAGCATGTAGGGGCCAATGGCCAAGGTGGCCTGGGGCGTCATGGGCAGACAGAAGCGCAGAAAGCCGTAGGTACCCATCTTCAGCAGCACAGATGCCAGGATGACGGAACCGGCGCCAGGGGCCTCAACATGGGCAGCAGGTAACCATGTATGGAAAGGAAACATGGGAACCTTGATGGCAAAGGCCAGGAAAAAGGCCAGGAAGACCCAGACCTGAAAATTCATGGAATAGGCCTGCCCCATCATGTCCGGGATAAACCAGGAGTAGTCGTTGGCGAGATAGAGGGCGATAATGGCAACAAGAAGCATCACCGAGCCGGCCAGGGTATAGAGGAAGAACTTGATGGAGGCGTATTTTTTGCGTGGCCCGCCCCAGATACCGATGAGCAGGTACATAGGAATGAGCATCATCTCCCAGAGGACATAAAACAGAACAAAATCAAGGGCACAGAAGACGCCTATCATGGCGGTCTCCATGACCAGCAGGCAGATCATGAACTCTTTGACGCGCTTGGAGATATAGGTCCAGGAGCCTAAGACACAGAGCGGCATGATAAAGGTGGTCAGCATGACCAGCAGGATACTTATACCATCGACGCCCAGGGCATACTCAATATTTAATGACGGAATCCAGCAGAACCTTTCCCCAAATTGGAGGGCAGGGGTAGAGGCGTCAAAGCCGTTCCATAACTTGAGTGAGTATATGGCGTTAAAAGTCGTGACCACAAAGGCCAAACGTCTCTGGTTTTCCTCGCCAGGCGTGACAAACAACAGGCCTGCACCTATTAAAGGTATGAATATAAGCCAGCTAAGGAGGTGTTCCCCACTTATGATCAGTTCCATTCCCTAAAACCTCTTGTTCACGTTACGCAAAGACGTAGGCTATGATAGCAACAGCCATGACCGTTGCCGCAAAATATATATTGTATTGAATCTGTCCAGACTGCAGGTGACGCACCTGACCACCGAGGCCGCGGACACTGCGGGCAACACCATCGACAACGCCGTCGATACCGTTCCAGTCGAACCATGACCAGAAGCTGGAGATGGTCATCAGAGGCAGAATCCCGACCTTGTCCCAAATGCGACCCACCCAGTTATCAACGGTCTGGAAGACGACGCGGTCAATCCACATAAAGACATCGCCACCCTTGCGGTAGAACCAGTCGAGGTCGATGGAGATCTTGGCCTCCGGAGTCAACTTGGAGAGCAGGAGGAAAAAGCCCAAGGCGGTAAAGCAGAGGATCTGCAGGGTCTCAGCCAAATGATAGGCGGTGTACGGCTGGTACGTGGCCCATTGGTATGGCAGCATGTCATACATGAAGGGCAGGTAGACACCGATCAGCAGGCAGAGAAAGGAGGCGATACCCATGGCAAACATCATGTTCATCGGTGGATCCTCGGCCTTTTCCCAGGTCTCCTCGGAACAGTTGTTCTTACCAAACCAGATATAATAGGGAACCTTCAGGCCTGTATGGAGGAAGGTACCGGCAGAGGCCAGGGTGAGAAGAAAACCGGCCCACATAATATGCTCGCTAAAGGCGGCCGCTACAATCATCGACTTGGAGACAAACCCTGAGAAAAGCGGCCAGGCCGAGATCGACAGGCCGCCGATCATGGTAAAGACAAAGGTCCAGGGCATCTTCTTATAAAGACCGCCCAGCTCAGTGAATTTCGATTTGCCTGTCATATAGAGGACGGAACCGGTACCCATGAAGAGCAGCCCCTTATAAAGGATATGGGCAAAGGCATGGGCGCAGGTACCGTTAATGGCCAGGGCCGTACCGATTCCGACACCGGTGACCATATAGCCAACCTGGGAGATAATATGCCAGGCCAGCAGGCGACGGGCGTCGTTTTCAAGGACGGCATAGACAACACCATAGAGGGCCATAATGACACCCATGGGGATGAGAATATCAAAGCCGGCCAGGGAACGGGCCATGGCGTAAATAGCCGTCTTGGTGGTAAAGGCGCACATGAACACCGAGCCGGTAACCGTGGCCTCGCCGTAGGCATCAGGCAGCCAGGAGTGAAACGGTGGCACCGCGGCGTTTAAGATGAGGCCGATGGCAATAAGGTAGGTGTAGAGGGTCGGATGATCAACATCAAGCTGACCAAAGGAGTAGTCGCCACCGGTGGCATGATACCTGAGGACAAAACCGGCCAACAGAAAAAGACCGCCGGCGGTATGAACAAGAAGATATCGGTAACCAATCTTTTGGGACTGCTCGCGCTTCCTGAACCAAATAAGGAAGACACTGGCGAAGGCCATCAGCTCCCAGAACAAAAAGAGGACCAGATAGTCGCCGCAGTAGATAGCCCCCAGGGAACCAGCGACATAGAGCCAGGCCGCCATATGCTCATAGGGGTTCTTGTTGTGCAGACCGTAAATGGTGCCGACACAACACATCAGGCTCATGATAAAGCCGAAAATAATACTTAAGTTATCAACCCGGCCAAAGGTGAGGAACCAGTCCATCCAGGTGACGACACCATAGGTGCCTGGAGCACCATTGACGACAATAACCTGAAGGAAGGTAAGCAGGGGTATGGCCAGCAAAAAGGGGCGGCGAACCACCGGATTTTGCATAAAGGGCAACAGTAAGGCCCCTACTATCAAAATAGCAGAGGGATGCATCCAAAAATCAATCATCGTAGTAATCCTCCCGAGTCATGACGCCAGAGTGGCCATACCACTTGGAGACCACGATAATAATAGCGCAGGCCAGGAAGCCGAATATCGACCAGAAAAAAGGCCATTTTTCCATTGCCGTATGGGCATGGTGGCTATCATAGGCCACAAGGGAACCCCAAACAGCAACCCCGGCCAGGACGACATAGCAGACCCGGTTGACATATTTGAGACGATCCCGGAGATAATCGATCAGTTGGACAAGTATCATCCTATCACCGCCTTAACTAAATCCATGAAAAAGTCTGGTTTAATACCGATATAAACTGAAACTGCGCAGGCACAGCATAAAGGAATAACCATGCTCAAAGGAGCCTCCTTGACACCGGTCTCCACCTCGCCTTCCGGTCTCTTACCGAAAAAGGCCTTATAGGTAACCGGGGCAAAATAACCGACGTTGAGCAGGGTACTGGCCAGCAGGATGAGAATGATGCCCAGGGCACCGGACTCAATGGTGCCGACGAGCAGCTTCCACTTGGTGACAAAACCGGCCACCGGCGGCGCGCCGATCATACTGAGCGAGGCCACAGCAAAGGCGCCGAAGGTCCAGGGCATGGTGCGCCCCAGGCCGCTCATCTCTGAGATGTACTTCTTGTGGGTGGCGACATAGATGGCACCGGCGCAGAAGAACAGGGTAATCTTGGAAAAGGCGTGGTTGGCAATGTGAATCAAGCCACCGGCCATACCGTTGGGGGTCAGAAGACAGACACCAAGGATGATGTAGGACAGCTGACTGACGGTTGAGTAGGCCAAGCGAGCCTTGAGATTGTCCTTGGTGAGGGCAATGGCCGAGGCCATGAGAATGGTAAAGCCGACAAAATAAGCGGTGGGAATACCAAGGTTGAGCTTATCCATCAAATCTACACCAAAGATGTAGAGAAAGCCGCGAGAGGTGCAAAAGACTCCGACCTTAACAACGGCAACGGCATGCAGCAGGGCCGAGACCGGAGTCGGGGCAACCATGGCGCCCGGCAGCCAGTGATGGAAGGGCATAACGCCGTTTTTGGCAAAACCGAAGAGGCAGAAGATAAAGAGCATGATCACCAGCCAGCTCTCAACATCGCCAGTGAACATGCCCTGGTAGATATTGGTGGGGAAGTCCAGGGTACCGGTAATGACATAGATAAGAATCATGGCCGGCAACAGCAGGCCCTTGGCCGTGGTGGTCAGGTAAACGATATACTTCTTGGCACCTTCATAGGCCTCTTCATCCTGGTGATGAGCAACCAGAGGATAGGTGGAAATAGAGACAAACTCATAAAAGAGGTACATGGTGAAGAGGTTGTCAGAAAAGGCAACACCAATGGCACCGAAGATGGCCAGGGCAAAACAGGTATTAAAACGGGTCTGGGCATGCTCATTAAGGCCGCGCATATAGCCCATGGAATAAAAGGCGGCAGCAATCCACAAACCTGAGGCGATAAGGGCAAAGATCATTGAGAAGGCATCGGCACGGAGAGTCAGCGACAGGCCGGGCAGAATATCAAAAACCTGCCACTGGTACATATTGCCGGCCAGTACCGTCTCCTTCATGGAGAGGATGGTCAGAAAGAGACCTACGGCAGCAAGTACAGAGCTGCCCTCCCTGAAGTTCGGGCTATCCTTGCCAAAGCTGAAGACACCTAGGGCTCCGACAAGGGGAATCAATAATGCCCACAGCAGTATTGACGAGTTAATTATGGTTGGCGCGGTCATTTCCATATCCCTTAACCTTGTTATTAACCGTGGAGATCTACCAAGTCCTCGGTTTCGATGGACTTATAGTTTCGATAAACTGCAACAACAATACTCATGGCGATGGCGGCCTCGGCAGCGGCAATGGCCATAATAAACAGGGTAATGATCTGGCCCACGGTTGGGTCCGGGGCAAGAAAATTATTGAAGGCCATGAAGTTCACCGAGGCGCCGCAGAGAACGAGTTCAGCGGCAATGAGCATACCGATCAAACTGGGCCTCTTCACCAGACCAAAGACGCCAAAGCCAAAAAGCATGGCCCCTACAAAAAGATAGGTGTTGAGTTGGGTGCTTAATTCTAACATTCTGCTTTATCCCTCCCAGATCTGGCGATGACCAGTGAACCAAGAATGGCAATGAGCAAGACAATGGAGACCAACTCAAAAACCATACTGTAGGTGGTAAGAAGTGAGGTACCAACCTCTGTTACTGAGCCGTCATTCACCTTGGCCGCAGGCTTCATCCAGGTGGCGTTCATGCCCGTTGAAGCAAGACCCCAGGTAACAACGCCACCAAGAAGAACGGCAAAGGGGCCGGCCAGACCAGGTGTCTTGGCAGTCAACTTGTCATCATCAGGGTCAGCGAGCATAATGGCAAAACAGATGGTGATGGCCACGGCGCCGACATAGATAAGAAGCTGCATCAGGGCGACAAAGGGACTGTTCAGGAAGTAATAGATGCCGGCAATACCGATAAAACAGACGGCAAGTCCAAAGACGGCCCTGATCATGCGCTTTGAACAGGTGGCGAGCAAGGCTCCAAAAACAGTGACGATGAGCAACCCGAGGAAAATACCTTCCCTTAAAATGGGGACAACGTCAGGAGAAATAGAAAGATTCATTACTTCTGCTCCTTCAATCGTTTCAACAAATCATAGTGAAAATCTTCCTTACGGGTACTTGCCAGATTGTACTCCTTGGAAAACTCAATGGCGGCCGGCTTACAATTTTCAATGCATTGGCCGCACAAGCTGCACTTGGTGAAATCAAGGTCGTACTGAACAAGAACCTTGCCCTTTACCCCTTCCTGCTTCTCACCCTTGACGGTGATACAGCCAGAGGGGCAACCGCGAGCACACATGCCGCAGGAAATACATTTATGGCTGCCGGACTCCTCATCCTTGACCAACTGGATATGACCGCGGTAACGAGCAGTCATCTCCAATGATTCCCAGGGGTACTGGAGGGTAACCGGCTTCTTGAAAAATTCTTTTTGAGTGATGGAAAGTCCCACCAGGAGACTCTTGGTACCACTCAGTATGTTAGTAAAATATCCAGCCATATGAAGGCCTCTTGTCCTTGTTCTGATTTAATGATGTTTCTATCAGTTTCTACCCTTGACTAGCCCAGGAACTTTACAAGTCCGGCACTGGCCAGCAGGTTGAAGAGGGAGAAAGGAATCAATATTTTCCAGGAAAGATTAAGCAGGGACCACAGGGTAACGCGGGGGTAGGTCCAGCGAATCAAGACCACCGTCCAGATCAACAGGTACATCTTGACAAGAAACCAGGCCACACTGCTGGCCCCGAGGAAAGGTATACTTTCCGGAAAGGGACTGTACCAGCCTCCCAAGAAAAGGATGGTGGTCAGGGCGGCACCGATAACGATGTTGGCATACTCACCCATGAAAAAGAGGCCAAATCCCATGGAGGCATACTCGGTGTGGAACCCGGCAATGAGTTCCGACTCGGCCTCACCAAGATCGAAGGGAGCACGGTTGGTCTCTGCCAGTGAGCAGATGAAAAACATGATAAAGGTAATGGGACCGAGGAAGTTGCCATTGGTGGGCAACCAGTTCCAGTGCCAAAAACCACCGGCCTGGGTGGCGACAATCTCCTTGAGGTTCATGCTGCCGGCGATGAGGACGATGGTTATGGTAATAACCAGCATGGGAATCTCATAGGCAACGTTCTGGGACACAGCACGGGCCGCGGAGATAACCGCATACTTATTCCGCGATGCCCAGCCGCCGAGCAGCAGGGCGAGGATATTTACCGAGGCAAAGGCAAAGATCATCAGCAGACCGATATTTATGTCACGGGCGATCAGGGTCTCTGAAAAAGGGATGGTGACAAAGATCATTACGGCCGGCACCATGGCCAGCAGCGGCGCCAACATAAACAGGGGCTTGTCAACGCCATCAGGAAAGATGATCTGCTTACTCATCAACTTGGCACCGTCAGCCAAGGGCTGCAGGAGACCAAAGGGGCCAACCTCTTTAGGACCGGTACGGCGCTGAATATGGGCAGCACCCTTACGTTCAACCCATACCAGGTAGGCGGCATTACCGGCGGCAAAGGCAATAATGCCCACCAGGTAGATAACCATTTCAACTACATTGATACCAAGATCCATTGTCATCTCTCCTTAGCGATCAATCTCTGGTATGACCAGGTCAAGGCTGCCCATGAGAGCCAGGGCATCCGCCAGCAACATGCCTTTACTGGCCTCCTGAAAGAGGCTCAGATTCGAGAATGTCGGGGACCGTAATTTCATGCGATAGGCCTGGTTCTTGCCGTCGCTGACAGCCCGGATACCGAAGGTACCGCGGGCAGCTTCGACAGCATGGTAATAGTCGCCGGGCTCAGGCTTAATCATTTTCGGTACTTTTGCTGCCATTACCGGCCCCTCAGGGATCTTGGCAATGGCCTGCTCGATGATGCGCATACACTGATCAATCTCATCCATACGCACCATGTAGCGCGCCATGGAATCGCCATCATTATATACCGGCACATCAAAATCGATCTCTGGATAGATGGAGTAGGGCTCGTTCTTACGGACGTCATAATTGATGCCGGAACCGCGTAATACCGGGCCGGTAGCACCATACTTGCGGCACATCTCTGCCGAAATGGGGCCGACATTTTCAAGACGTTGCCTCAAGATGACATTCTTGGTGACCAGATTGTGATACATGGGCATCCGCGAACGCAGGCGTTTAATAAAGGCCAGACATCCCGAGAGGAACTCATCCTCAACATCGTTATAACAACCGCCGAAGCGGTAGTAGCAGTAGGTGAGGCGGGAGCCGGTAACTGACTCAAGGAGGTCGAGAATCTGCTCACGATCATCAAAGGCGTAGAGCAGCGGGGTAAAACCGCCAAGATCGAGAACAAAGGCGCCGAACCACAGGAGATGACTGGAAATACGGTTCATCTCGGTGGTGATGACGCGGATATACTCGGCCCGCTCCGGCACCTCAATGCCGGCCATCTTTTCGACGAGCTCGACATAGCCAAGATTGTACGACAGGGCGGAGAGGTAATCGAGACGGCCCATATTGGGCAGGTACTGGGCCCATGTCCTATTCTCACCCATGAGTTCATGCATGCGGTGGATATAGCCGAGAACCGGTTCGGCATCGACGATGTACTCACCGTCCATCAGAAGCTTAACCCGAAGCACACCATGGGTGGCAGGATGCTGGGGGCCCAGGTTGAGCTCGAAACGTTCTTTGTTTTGGCTGAGTGCTTGGCTACTCATGGCTTAACATCCTTTGAAATCTTTGAGCAAGGGATGGAAATCACAATCTTCCGGCAGCAAGAGGTACTCGAGTTGCGGATGTCCTTCGAAATTAATTCCGAAGAAATCAAAGGTCTCACGCTCATGCCAGTTGGCGCCGGCAAAGACCTCAGAGATTGTGGCGATAGTGGGCTCGTCGCGGGGAATACGGCAGCGGACAACAACGCGGAAACATTCACCGCCGGTGTAGGAGTAGTCGTAGACGACCTCCATCTCCTTGTCGCTCATCCAGTCGACACCGGTAATGGCCTCCAAGGTCATGCCGGCGGCGTCGACGATCTCAGCGGCGCGCACAACCTGATCGGCAGCGATCTGGACATCAACATGGACACCCTTGGCGGCATAATCAACCTCGAGCAGGCCGTTTTTGCGGGGCTCCGGCGGGGCAGCCTTCTTGGGCTTGGCCTCTTCCTCGCCCTCGGGGGCTGCGGCTTCAACGACAGGTGCCACTTCTGGCTCGTCAGGCATACCTTCAGAGGCCAGGGCCTTCAATTCCTGAATTACATTTGTTTTATTCATGGCTGACTCAATCCGGATTCAACTCTCGGCCACCTGCGGTTGCCGGTAATCTTTTCTTCAAGCTCCAGAATACCCTCGATCAAGGCCTCAGGACGAGGCGGACAGCCTGGAATATAGATATCAACCGGCAGAAAGGTATCTGCCCCCTCGATGATGCCGTACTGGCCGTCGAATTTGAACGGGCCGCCGGAGATGGCGCAGTTACCCATGGCAATAACCCATTTGGGCTCAGGCATCTGATCGTACAAGGTCTTGACGGCCGGGAACATCTTCTTAGAGATGGTGCCGGCAACGATCATAACATCACACTGCCTTGGAGACGGCCTGAACACCTCTGCCCCAAAACGAGAGAGGTCAAAACGGCTGGCACCGGCTGCCATCATCTCAATGGCGCAACAGGCCAGACCAAAGGTCATGGGCCACAGTGAATTAGCCCGGCCGATTTCAAGAACCTTATCGACCGTAGAAAGCTGAACTATTGATGACGGTATACTTTCCGATCCCACTTGAAGACTCCCTTTTTCCAGGCATAGACGAGTGCCAGTGACAGAATTCCAACAAAGATGACGACTTCAATTAAATCCCTATAACCACCGGCGAACTGTCCGGAGTTATAGGCCATCGCCACAGGAAAGAGAAACAGAACATCTACATCAAAGGCGAGAAACATCAGGGCATAGAGGTAAAACACCACACCGTAACGAATCCAGGCAGGGCCGATGGGCTCCACACCACATTCGATGAACTGACCTGTCTTATTAGCAATATTTCTTGTTTTCCGGGGACTGATAAAAAAGACAAGAATGAATGGGCCAAGGGCAAAGCCAAGACCACCGAGAAAGAAGACGGCGACATAGAGAAGATCGCCTAGAGAAGCTGCTGACATATCCACGACTTTCACTCCTTTAGTATGTCTTTGCCACTGAAACTCCCATTTCACTGCCGCACTGAATCCTCGTGCAACTCGGGCAAATTCACGTTTTGAGCATCGGTAATTCTGCTCAGTCAGAGACAACTTCTAGTCTAATCAACTAGCAGTGTCAACTAAAAAAATGAATAGCTATTCACAAAACTATGAATACCCATTCATTTTATTACCCACCGAGATGATGGCGCATAACAACCTGTTTTAACAAAACAAATAAGAAATACAGAAGGGCTATCTTGCCTGCAATCCGGCAAGAAGACGGTGGTGAATATTGTCAAAACTGCCATTGGAAAGGACAGCAACCACATCCCCTGAACGGAGGGTGGCAAGAAGATGATCGAGGATCAGATCGGTATCCTGGAAGCTGGACGCTTGCTGGCCCTGGTCCACAAGATCAGAGGCCAGCTTAGCGGCGGAGAAATGGTCCTCGGCAGCCACCCCCACAAGGGGATCAGGCTCCTTGATGACCACCTCATCGGCGCTGGAAAAGACTTCGGCATAACGCTGCTGGAAAATGGTCCGGCGACTGGAGTTGGTCCGCGGCTCAAAAACGGCGACAAGCCGCTGGTCCGCATAGGCCTCCTTAAGGGCCGCCAGTGTTTCATCGACGGCGGTGGGATGGTGGGCAAAATCATCAATGACGGTTATGCCACCTTCCACCCCCCTCACCTCCTGACGGCGGCGCACCCCCTGAAAGGCGGCAAGCTCGCGGGCCATGACCTCTCGAGATAGGCCGATTTCAGCAAACACCGCCAGAACCGCCAAGGTATTAAGGACATTATGACGGCCAGGCATAATACTCTTGAAGTCGCCAACCGCCTGGCCATTCAGCACCAGAGAAAAGCCGGTAAAGCCTCCAGAGGTTGCCATATCCGCAAAAGACCAGTCCCAGGCATGGTCAACACCATAGGAGACCACCTTGCAGGTCGCTGCCTGGCAGAGATCACGGACCACAGGATCGTCAAAACATGCAATCAAGACGCCATCGTCTGGCATAATGGCAATAAGGCGGGCAAAGGAGGCCTTGACCGCCTCGAAGTCGGCATAGATGTCAGCATGGTCGAATTCAACCGAGGTAAGAATAGCTATCTTCGGCTGATAGTGGAGAAACTTGGGCCCCTTGTCAAAAAAGGCGGTGTCATACTCATCCCCTTCAACGACAAAATATTGACCAGCACCGAGATGAAAGTTGGCCTGAAAGGCCTTGACGATGCCACCGATCATAAAGCCGGGATCTAGACCGGCCCCGGCCAGCATGGTGGCAAGCAGCGAAGCGGTGGTTGTCTTGCCATGGGTGCCGGCGACAACCAGCGATGTTTTGCCGGCCAGAAATTTCTCCCCCAGGGCCTGAGGGAAAGACACATAGGGGATGGCAAGACGGGCAAGCTCCAGGGCCTCCGGATTATCACGGCGGATAACGTTGCCCACCACGACAAGATCAGGCTTAGGGTTGAGATTTTCAGGGCGATACCCTTCCTCCACCTCAATGCCGGAGTCAGCCAGGTAGTCGCTCATGGGCGGATAGACCTGAGCGTCGGAGCCGCTGATGGCGTAGCCAGCCTTCTTGAGAAGCCCGGCCATGGCGCCCATGCCCGTACCACAGACACCCATGAGATGAATATGCTTGGGATGGGGGGGGAAGAAATTAAGGGATGGATCAAGAAGAGGTTGGCAATTTTGAGTCATACGCCCCCCTCATCACCCCGGCCCCCTTTGGCAACGTCACTGACAGTGCGATGCACCTCTTGAAAGGTTTCTTCAAACTTTGTCGGCGAGAGTCGTCCCACCTCAATAAACTTGATAACCACCTCTTTGGTGATTTTCATGATCAGCTCATCGGTGACCGGCTTGTTCAACTTGGTACTGACTGAATCTTTCTTGGCATTTTGGGACATAGGTGCTCCGGAGGTAAAAAAGAAAGAAGCCTCTGCGGCAGGAAGAAGGCCAATTCAACGATACCACAGAGGCTTATCTTTAATATTGGGAAAAACTTAATAGGCCCTCCCCGATTAAAGACCAGAATAAAAGACCCAAAAAGAAGTGTGCGGGAAACCCGTCCCCTTCTCTTGAATCGATTAATTGATACCATAGAGCCCTACCAAGAGCCACTTTTTTCCAACCATGTGGCACGGAGACATAACCGGTCCATGCCGAAATTTTTCACCACAATGTATCACACACCTGTAGAGGGCTTCCGAGCGTCATCCCGATAGGCGAGGTAAGGAGAAAGAGATAGCAGGCAGAAGGGGAAATGCCAGAATCCCGACAAGAGACGAGCAAAAAAAAAGCCACCTGCATGGATCACATGACAAGTGGCTGAGATTTCCGTTGGATCACAACAGAAAGTATATCGTGGTGGAGCTAGGCGGGATCGAACCGCCGACCTCTTGAATGCCATTCAAGCGCTCTCCCAGCTGAGCTATAGCCCCAGATAAAATCTATCCGAAAAGGTGACGGCCATTAAAGCCGATGAAAATTGGCCTGTCAACATTTTTCAATATCGTCTCCTGCTGTTTTTTTTCAAACTCCCTCATCCCTTTAACAACAAAGAGCAATACGCCATTTTTATTGACTTTTAGGAAACTTCTTACTTACAATTTTTTCTGGATTTATGTACATTTGTCTTTTTTTGTTAATAGTAATCACTCCTACCACTTAAGCGGAGATATTCATGTCCCCTCAGGAACCATACATCTACACAGCCGAAGATCTTTACAAACAACTCACCGGCAAACCAGACTTTGTCCTTCTCGATGTGCGCAACGAAAAGGAATTCCAAAATTTTGCCGTGGAAGGCCCCAGCTTTTTTCCTTATATAAACATCCCCTACTATGACTTTATTGAAGATGTTGAGGGGAGTGTTGCCAAAGTCCCACCAGGCCAAAAAATCAAGGTGGTCTGCGCCAAGGAAAACTCGGCTAAATTTGTCTGCGAGCAACTTCTGGACAACGGCTTTAGCGATGTCGGCTATCTCCAGGATGGTATTGTCTCCTGGGGCAACATGCTTGCCCCCCATAAACTGACGGAAGACGACGCCCCCTATGAACTCCACCAGATAATTCGGCCCGGCAAGGCATCCTGTGGCTATATGCTTATCGTCGGCAGCGAGGCAGCCGTCTTTGACCCATCGGCGAATATTCAGTTTTATCAAGACTTCGCCAAGGAAAGGGGCGCCACGATCGTTAAAACCTTTGAGACCCATCGCCAGGCCGACTATATAGCCGGCAGCATCCCCCTGCAGAAGGCCATCGGCGCTGAAGTGATGGTTATGCCCCCCGATTTCATGGGCGCAGACTTTCCCTTCACCCCTCTTGCCGATGGTCAGGTCGTGACCCTCAGCGGCGGCCCGGAAATCAAGATCATCCATACCCCGGGCCACACCCTGGGCTCGACCAGCTATCTCATTGACGGCAAGTTCCTCCTCACCGGCGACACCATCTTTATCCAGTCTGCCGGCCGCCCCGACCTCGGTGGCAAGAGTGCCGAGTGGTCACGTATTCTCTATCTCACCCTGATGATCACCCTGCGCGACATTGATGACCAGGTCCTGATTCTGCCCGGCCATTACACATCCTGGAACGAGGCCAATGACGATCTGGTCTTCGCTGCAACCCTCGGCGACCTGAAGAAAACCAATATAGCCTTCCACTTCATCCACGAAGGAAAGTTTGCCGAATTTGTTGAGGAAAACCTGCGCCCCCAACCTGCGGTCTACGCTGACATACGCCGCATTAACGGTGGGTGGCTAACCGTTGACTTGGCCGAACAAAACATTATGGATCTCGGCAAGAACGAGTGTGGAGCCAGCAATTACGGCAAGGTCGGCGTCAGCGCTGAATCTCAACGCCAAGGTAAATAAATTTCTTATAACCCTGCTGTTTTCTTAAGAAAATCTGTTGACATTTCCTAAATAGTAACTATTATCACCTAGTAGAGATTAACCAATACTTCGAGGAAAAAAATGAAAATATCAATCGATAAAAACGTTGTTGAATTTGTCCCCGAGAACCCGGCCGAAACCCAGGACCTGGAAACCTTGTGGCGTATCACGGTAGACTGTCTCAATGACAACAAGCGCCTGTCCCCCATTGGTGAGTTTATCCCTGCAAAAAACAACCTGGCCCGTTTTGTTATTGAAGGTGTAGCAGGTGGCGTCACCCAGCGTGTCGAACAGACCGCCCCCACTGATGCTACGTACTATTGCGCCACCTGCAATAAATACATGAAAGTCGGCCAAGGTGAGGGACTCCCCACCTGTTGCGGCAAAGTCATGGAAAACATGGATTAACAACGAAACCACCAATCTCTTCATCAAAAAAACTCAGGAGACAGTAATGGACAAGTGGGAATGCCCCTGCGGCTATATCTATGACCCGGAAGAAGGAGATTACGAAAATGGCGTAGAGCCAGGCACCAAATGGGAAGACGTCCCGGCAGATTGGGTTTGCCCGAAATGCGGTGCTGAGAAAGAGGATTTCTGGAGGGTGGAAGATTAAGACCGCCACCTGATGTTCTTTAAAAAGGGGAATCACCTTATGGGTGATTCCCCTTTTTTTATGTTCTCGGCTGAGCTTGGGTGCCTATGTCCTTTATTCCTTTTTGTTTGCCCAAAAATGAATGCAAAAAGGGCACCCCGACAGAACCTGGCCTGCGGCACGCTCGCCCTCCGGCGTAAAAAGGGAATTGTAAAAACTCGCTGGCGCTCAGACAGTTTACAACTCTTTTCCTTTTCACCCCTCCCTGCTCACTCAGGTCTGCAATGGGGAAATAACTGCATTGGATGGGGATCTTAAGGAAATAGGGTCTGCCCCCTTTTTCACTTTGTAGGGATTAGATACTCTCAGTAGATTCCAGGAAATAAACGATAGCGTACACGGCTGGCATAATCTCGATACCCCGGCAACTCCCCATGAAGGGTTTTGTCTTCCAGTGCGGTTCTGATCACAGCTATGACCAATGCTGCCACTGCAGGGATAAGGGTCCACATGGAGTTCAAGGCCATTATTATGCCGGCAACTGCCAGAAGGTTCCCGGCATAGCCTGGGTGCCGTACGATCCGATAAGGACCACTATCGCAGACCGAATGTCCCCGATCCGTTTGGATATGCACCGTACTAGAGAAAAAGCGGTTCTCCACTATAGCCCAGGCGGCGAATGCGTAGCCAAGCCCGATGAGAACGAGACCGAGAATGGTAAGCCATGTCGGAAATAGTGGTGTCCACCCATGGCGGTGATCAAGACCTGCGACGATAACAAGGGGGAAGGTGAGACTTATCGCCATCAATGGGGCAAGCACCTTATCCCATGGTTTGGCATTCTGCGCCTTTTCCATGCTCGCCCGTTCCACCAGAAGTCCCGGATGCCGCTTTTCTGCGAAGAAACGCCCGCCGATGCCGGCAACAAATATCAGCACGAAAAAGACCCAGGCCTGCCACCAGCTAAAATCACCTCCGCAGACGAGGAGAATCAGTGGGATGAAGAGATACGTGACAATCACAACAAACCACAGGCGAGGGCTTGGAGCTTGGCTTATGTTTGAATCAACAGTTTCCGATGTCATCTTTTATGAACTCCGAAACAAGCCGGGATTTGAATGAGTTGCTTATGATAACCATGCACTGCCCAACGCAAAACTAAGACGCGCGCCTGGCTTAGACCAACTAACTTCGAGATGAAATTAAGATGGCCAAAGCCGATAAAAATGGCATGCTCGCGCGTCCTGCTTGAGCGAATTTTTATATTTTTTATTTCTCAATTTATTTAATTTCATTATGAACTTTTTCCAAACAATTCGGGCAAATCCCATGGCTAAATTCTGCCTCTGAATGCTTCGATATATAAGCTTCTACCCTACTCCATGCCCCTTTATCATCTCGTATGCTATGGCAATATGAGCAAATAGGAATAATCCCACGTAAGGTCTTTATTTCCTTGATTGCATTGCCAAGTTCAATATTTTTATCTATTAGTTCTTTTGTTCTTTCTTCCACCTTTTTATTTAATCTTCGATTGCTCCATATCAGAAACATAATCGCGAAAAATAAAAGACCAGAAATTTGAAGCAGAAGTCTCCAGTTAGTATGTTGAACTATATAAATCTCCGTCCATTTGTTAAAAATATCATTTAACTCTTTTTCTGTGATACTAGAAAGCGCCTTGTCTATTATTGATAATATTTCATCTGGCAAATCCTTACGAAGGGCAATTTTTAAGTGATATTGGTAATCAAGCTTAAACGCCAACTTTAAATCATCAAACCCTTGCTTTTCTATGAAGTATTTAGCTGTAACTGCATTGATAGCAAAAAAATCAATCTTACTATTCCGGATTGAGTAAAAACCATCTTTTGTCGCAGGAAGTTCTACATATTTAAGATTGGGATATGTTTCCTTGATGTATTGACCTAAGCCACTACTCTTAACAATACCGATCTTTTTACCTTTAAAGTTTTTTTCAATATCAAGATAAACTGTTTTGTCATCAAACTTTGTAATAAGTACAGCAGGGTATGTGTAAATATCTCGTGATGTAAAATCCAGGTATTTTTCCCTGGCATTGTTTTGAGTAATAGCACTAAACATGTCGGCTTTTTCAGCTTTGACCATCTCCACTGACTCTTCCCATGTGCCAGTGTTAATAGGTATTAATTCTATGCCTGTTTTCGCCATGATAAGGCTTAGAATATCGG
>JBFFIS010000007.1:0-17998 GCA_041556375.1 Desulfurivibrionaceae bacterium
CTGGCGCACTATTTTATATCTGGTGCTTGGGCCGCTTCGCAGGTTGATGGCGCGTTTTTTCACTACCAGGTGGGGGGTGCGGCCCACCAGTTTTTTGTACACCCAGCCTTTGTCATTCTCAAAGTCAATAACCCGGTACCAGCTTCCCTTGGAGCCGATAACCTTCAATGGATAGCCGCGGCCAAGCTCCCAAAGTACCTTATATTTTGAGCCGGGACCACTGCGCAGATTGATCATGTCGGCATCAACACTGACCATTTTGGCCTGGGCCTGGGAGGCTGAAGTCACCAGGAGAAAACAGGCAAGTACTGTCAAAAACAACTTATGTATCATAGATTCCATTTCCATCGATTTTAAAGAGAAAGCTTTTGTAACCTAACGACCTGCAATGAAACTGTCCAGTGAAAAAAGGTTCAGCTCTGGACCTGCTTTTTGCTGCGAATATCACCGGCCTGGACAGGCAGACCTCCGATTTCAAGACCGATGGCGCCAAAGCGGCAGGCCTGATTCATGCACCTGAGGCAGGTGATGCATTCGCCGTCATCCGGGGACTCGTTGAATTTAACCCCCATGGGACAGATGCCATGGCACTCCTTGCACTGGGTGCATTTTGATTCGTCCAGGGTGAGGCGAATCATCTTCGCCTTTTTGAAGAGGCCGTACCAGGCACCTAGGGGGCAGGTGGTCCGGCAAAAGGGGCGGCTGGCAAGGATGCTCCAGCCCAGAAAAAGCAGCATGACGGTGAATTTTGACCAAAAAAGGGTGCCAACGATCTGACGGAGATCGGGCTGTAAAAAGAGCATGGGCAAGCCAGCCTCCAGGGTGCCGGCCGGGCAGATGAATTTGCAGAACCAGGGCAGCCCCATGTCAAATTCATTGATAACCGCCACCGGCAGAATAAAAACGGTCAGGGCCAGGATGGCATATTTGACAAAGCGTAAGGGGCGGGGCACGGAAAATTTTGGGGTCGGGATTTTATGGAGAAGCTCCTGGATGAAACCAAACGTGCAGGCCCAACCGCAGACCATACGGCCAAAGATCGCCCCGAGGAACCCCATGGTGCCGATGATATAAAAGCCGACATAAAACTGGCCGTTAGCCAGGGTCAGACGTACCGACAGGAGGAGCTGCTGGATGGCGCCAATGGGGCAGGCCACGGTGGCGGCCGGACAGGAGTAGCAGTTGAGACCCGGCGAGCAGAGGACCTTAAGCGGCCCCTGGTAGAGCGAACGGCTAAAGGGAAAGGTCCAGGAGGCGTTGGTGAGGACCAGGATGGCGGCCTGAAACCAGTTGCGAAAAAATTCCATATGATGAGTGGTCGGGGCTTAGGGGGAGGGAGTCAAAGGGGTGTTAGCCGATACCGATACAACTTAAACAGATTTGCCATGCCTGTTCAAGAACACGGGAGGGCTCATCAAAAAAGACGCCGATGCAAAACATGACAATGAAAAAACTGATTAAAAACAAAGGGAGTTTGTGCGCTGGTTGCGGGGGATTTTTTGCCGCCATGTTATTTCTCTTCTCTTCGGGAGTGGTCTAGGATTTGTTGGACAGCGGTGATCTTGTCGCCAATACCGACCTGCTTGTCGCGGCGGTCATCAATGACGATCTGGGTGACGACTCGCATCGCCCCCTTGGCAAAGGGGATCTCATATATTTTTTCAATGATGGCCAGAAGCTCGGAAATGTTCCCCTCAATAACAGTCCCCATGTCATTAAGACGAAAAGGGATACCCGTCTTTTTAAGCTCTTTCTGGATTTCGGCGACATAATCGCCAACACTTGGGGTTTTGGTGCCGAGGGGGATGGTGGTCAGTTGCAAAAGGGCCATGATTTATTCGTCGTCAAAGGGAAATTCATCAAGGGCGTCAGGATCGTCGGCATTATAATAAATAATATTTCGGAGATGGGTATAGCTGTCGAGGTCAATTTCGACAAAGCGGATGCCGATACCCTCCTCCTCGAGGCGAACCACCTCGCCCTGCATGGTGAGAGAGATGTCGTCGCGGGTGCCGGTTAGGTGGAGGATAATGTCGCAGGGGTCGCCCTCGGCTCGATCGGTGATGCCCAGAACCAAAACGCCCTTGGTGGAGAGGTTCTCTGTCTCGCAGTCACTGTATCTGTGGCCGGCAAAGTCAAGGTCGACGGTGGCGTGAAAAGATACCCGGACATTGTCGCGGCGGTCGTCGTGTTCAGTCATCTTTTTCTCCTGTGGTCAACGATGGACATTTTTTGAGAACGGACCAGCGTACTTCGTAAAAAAAACCAAGATCTGGTCATTATATTGATCCTTGCCAACAAATACAAGTTAGTCCTGGTTAGGGGTAGAGGAGAGATGGCTTAAGGCAATGTTTATAGCGCTTGATATTGTGCCAAGCAGGGTCTCGGCCCTCTCCCGGTCCGCCGGAGACAGGTGGTCAGTCTGTTCAAAGAGGCGTGGCAGCAGGGCACTCTCCTTCGAAAGTATTTCGAGTTTGGCTAATAACGCCGAAGCATTTTGCTCTTGGTTGGTTGCTGGCAGGCTCTCTGGGGTTAGCCTGATGTTGAGGCGTAGGAAACGTTGATAGGCCCGGCGTACTGTTTCTTTTTCTTTCTCATCGTCAGAGTCGTCCTCTTCGTAAAAACTGACAATATGAGCCAGGTTCTCTTTCAGAAAATCAAGGACCTTGGCTTCGTTGCCCTGTTGCTCTATATGGTCCACCACACTTGTGGCCATTTTCAAGAGGGCCAGGCCGTGGGCGCGTTTGGCGAAAAAGGAGGTCAGGCTGGCAAGGGCTGTCCGCAGCTGGGTGATTCTCTGAGGGCTTAGGTGCCAGACTGGCGAAATAATTTCAGCCCGCAGGTACTGGACGGCCGCATCTGATGAGGAGGTGGTGGGAGATGGCATTGTGGTCATAGTAAGGGGAAAATGCCTTCTTTTTTAAAGAGTTACAGTAAAAAGGGAGATGGAGCTTGCCAGGTTGAGTGGCTCATCTTATCATGGTGCCATGAATACGCTTTTTTTTGAATTCTTTTCCTTTGTCTTCGGGGCCATTGTCGGCAGTTTCCTCAATGTTGTCATTCTTCGTCTCCCTGATCCTGAGGCCTCGGTGGTCTTCCCCGGCTCCCATTGTCCCCGCTGCAAAACTTCCCTGCATTGGTATGAAAACATTCCCATCATAAGTTTTCTATTTTTGCGGGGCCGCTGCCGGAGTTGTCAGGAGAAGATTTCTGTCCAGTACCCTCTGGTGGAGATGGCCATGGCCCTGCTCTCCCTCTTTCTTATGCAGCGGTTTTTGATCTCCGTAGCCTTCGTGGTTTATTTTGTCTTTGCCGCCGCCCTGCTGGTCATTATTGTTATTGATCTCTATCATCAGATTATTCCCGACCGCATCAGCCTGCCCGGTATTGTTCTGGGGCTTGGCGCTTCATTTTTGCTGCCCGCGCTCAGTTGGCAGGATTCGTTGTTGGGGATTGTTTTTGGCGGCGGAATTTTTTATGCCATTGCCTTGGGGTATTATCTGGCCACCAAGAGGCAGGGCATGGGCGGAGGTGACATCAAGCTGCTGGCCATGATCGGCGCCTTTCAGGGCTGGCAGGCCTTGCCCTTTGTTATTTTCTGCAGCTCGCTCTTGGGTACCATCGTTGGCCTGGGGGCTATGGTGCAGCAGAAAAAAGGGGGGCAAACCCGCATTCCTTATGGGCCTTTTTTGGCTGGGGCTAGTCTTATCTACCTCTTTTTTGATCAGCGCATTATTCAGCTAACCCATTGGTATTTGACCAGGCCGCGGTAAAGCGGTGTGCATGGCTTGCGGTTTATGCTATTAAAAATAGTTTTTGCATTTTTATAGATTCATTCATCGAGATAGGGGGCTATCTATGTCTGAAGAAATGGTTGAGCAGCTGCTGGCTCAGGGCAATAAGAGTGAAGCTGTTAAACAACTCTATAGTATGATCGTCGAGGCCGCCGGACGCCGTGATTTTACGCGGGCGGAAGGCTTGCGCCTTAAGCTCATGGCCGTCGACGATATGGCCTTGACCGAGATTATCGGTTCGGCCGAGGTGATTGACGCGGCTAAATCCGCCGCCATTGATCCTTCATATAATGAGCAGTGGCAGGATTTATGTAAGGGGCTCAGTGATGAGGAAAATAATACCATCTATTTTGCCCTTAAAGAAATTAGCCTACCGCCGGGCACGGCTTTTATAGAGCAGGGCAAGCTCAATGACCGCCTGTTTTTTATCAGTCAGGGCCAGGCCAATATCGTCTGCCGGCAAGGCGACAGGCAGGTCCTGTTTCGCCAGCTTGGTGCCGGTGATATTGCCGGGGAAGATACTTTTTTCGGCATCTCCGTTTGTACAACCTCTGTTATCTGTCAAAGCCCGGTAACGGTCAAATATCTTGATCGCAACAGTATGGAAGCCTGGCAGGAATCTTTTCCCGGCCTGACGGAGAAGCTGCGTTCTTACTGTCAGCAGCATTATAGTGTCGATCACGCCCAGGCCTCTAAAAAATTTGAGCGGCGCCAGGATAGACGCTACCCCCTTGAGGTGGAGGTCTACGCCCAACTCCAGAACCTCAAGGGCCACGATATAGGCGCCTCTTTCCGTGGTGTTCTTGATGATGTGTCAGCCGGCGGCCTCTGTTTCTATATCAAGAGCTCCAGCTCGAGCACGGCCAGGATGCTCCTGGGGCGCCCAGTCTCTCTAACCTTTTCTTTGGGCAAGGTTGGCGTTGCGCTTCGCGGCGTCATTGTCAGTTCAAAACATCATCTCCGCAATGACTATACTGTGCACGTCAAGCTCAGCAATACCGATGATCCTCTGTTGGCGCAACTGTTGAAAAAACTCGAGGAGCGTCGTCGGAAGGGCTGAAAAAATTTAATGATATCGATAGATTCTTTAAGTTGCTTTTGGTGTTCTGGGCTCCCATGGCACCCTGATAGGTATTACCACCTAAGAATAAATGGGGCTTGACAAACAGGCCTGAATTATTCGATTCTTCTTGACAGGAGTTGGTGTCCAGGATTATAAGCATTCTGAAATAATAACTATTATCAAGAAGCGACTGAAATGATCCTCAACATCTATACCTTTTATCGTGATGGCTTCCGTAAGATGCGGGTCGGCAAAAAGCTGTGGGCCATTATCTTTATCAAGCTCTTCGTCATGTTTGCCGTGCTGAAGGCTTTCTTTTTTCCGAATTATCTCAATACAAATTTTACCACAGATCATGAACGTGCCGCCCACGTACTCGGCACCTTCACACAATCAAAAAAAATGGGAGGTAGTAATGATTGAACAAGTTGATCTATCGCAGGTGAATTGGGCTCGGGCTCAGTTTGCCTTGACGGCGATGTATCATTGGATATTCGTGCCACTGACCCTGGGACTTTCTTTCCTGGTGGCCTTCTTTGAGACTATTTATGTCAAGACCGGTAATGAGGACTGGAAGAGGATTACCAAATTCTGGATGACCCTTTTTGGTATCAATTTTGCCATTGGTGTGGCCACCGGTATCATTATGGAGTTCGAGTTTGGCACTAACTGGTCCAACTACTCTTGGATGGTGGGTGATATCTTTGGGGCGCCCTTGGCGATTGAGGGTATTTTTGCCTTTTTTCTCGAGGCCACCTTTTTTGCCCTGATGTTCTTTGGTTGGGATAGGGTTTCTCAGAAATTCCACCTCTTTTCTACCTGGATGGTCGCTGTCGGCTCCAACCTGTCCGCCCTCTGGATTCTTGTGGCCAACGGCTGGATGCAATATCCCGTCGGTATGGTCTTTAATCCTGAAACAGCCCGTTTTGAGATGCAGAATTTTTGGGAAGTGCTCTTCTCACCGGTGGCCATCTCTAAATTTACTCATACCACCAGTTCTGGCTTTCTGTTGGCCTCTCTCTTTGTTGTCGGTGTATCCTCCTGGTACCTTCTTAAAGGGCGTCATCAGCTCATGGCCAAGCGTTCTATTGCCGTGGCCTCTGTTTTTGGTTTCCTGGCAGCAAGTTATGTCGGTCTCTCCGGCGATGAGGCGGCCTATACCGTGTCTCAGAAACAGCCCATGAAGTTGGCGGCCATGGAAGGTCTCTATAAGGGCGAAACCAATGCCGGCGCTGTGGTCTTCGGTATCATCAATTCTGAAAAGAAGCCGGGTGACGAGCAAAAGGATTTTATCTTTGCCGTCAAGGTTCCCGTGGTCCTTTCTCTGTTGGCCAATCGTGAGCTCGGATCATTTGTGCCTGGTGTCGATGACCTGGTCTTTGGTAACGAGGCGCAGGGTATTACCGGCGTCGCGACCAAGATGGATCGGGGCCGGCTGGCCATAGAGTATCTGGCCGCCTTCAAGGAGGCCAAGGATAATAACCATGAAGCTGCAGCCCAACGTGCCTTAGGCCAGTTCAATATATATAAGGACGATATGGGCTATGGCCACCTGGTCAAGCCTTCGGACGCTGATCCTCCTGAGGCCACCACCTTTTACGCCTTTCATATTATGGTTGTGCTTGGCACCCTCTTTCCCCTGGTTTTTCTGGTGGCTCTCTACTTCTTGTATAAGGGTAATCTCGAGAAGCAACGGCTCTTTCAGCTTGTTGGTGTTCTCTGTATTCCTCTGGGCTATATCGCCTCTCAGGCCGGTTGGGTGGTCGCCGAGGTGGGTAGGCAGCCCTGGGCCATTCAGGGGCTGTTGCCTGTCCATGTTGCCAATACAAACCTGACAACCGGCACCGTGCAGACGACTTTCTTTATTTTCCTGGGTCTCTTTACCATGCTTCTTATCGCGGAAATAAAGATTATGCTTAAGCAGATTCAACTCGGACCGGAGGAAAAATAAGATGATTGGAAATTTAGACTACTCGACCTTACAACAAATATGGTGGCTTATCGCCTCTGTTGTCGGTTCTCTCTTTGTCTTTCTCCTCTTTGTCCAGGGTGGTCAGAGCATGCTCTTTACCCTGGCCCATGATGATGAGGAAAAGGCCTTAATGATCAACTCCCTGGGCCGCAAGTGGGAGATGACTTTTACCACTCTGGTGCTTTTTGGTGGTGCTCTGTTTGCCGCCTTCCCCAAGTTTTACGCCACAAGTTTTGGTGGTGCCTACTGGGTGTGGATGTCGATTCTTTTCACCTTTATTATTCAAGCGGTAGCTTACGAATATCGCAAAAAACCGGATAATTTTCTGGGCTCCTGGGCCTATGAGTTCTTCCTTTTTATTAATGGTACGGTCGGTGTGCTCCTTATCGGTGCGGCTGTGGGCACCTTTTTTACCGGTTCCGCCTTTGCCCTTAACGAGTACAACCAGGTGACCTGGCAGACCTCGCTACGGGGTCTTGAGGCCGCGACCAACCTGTTTAATTTGGCCTTTGGTCTCTTTTTGGTCTTTTTGGGCCGGACCCTGGGCGGCATGTACCTCTTGAACAACATTGTCCACGAGGCCTTGAACGCTCGTTGTCGCCGTTCCGTGCTGATTAATTTTCTCTGGACCCTGCCTTTTCTGTTTTTTGTGTTGATTCGTCTGGTGACCATGGAAGGTTTTGCTGTAAATCCTGACACCCTTGAAGTGTTTATGGAGTCGGGCAAGTATCTCAACAACCTGTTGGCCATGCCTTTGCTGCTTGTATTCCTTCTTGCCGGTCTGGGTCTGGTTATCTATGGCGTTTTTGTCACCGTCTTTAAGGAGTGCAATTGCGGCATCTGGTTTGCCGGCCTGGGCACGGTGCTCACCGCCCTGGCTATCTTTTTGACTGCTGGCTATAACAATACGGCGTTTTATCCATCCTACGCCGATCTGCAGTCGAGCCTGACTATCTTTAATGCCTCCAGCAGTAAGTATATCCTGACGGCTATGACCTATGTTGCCCTGGGTATTCCATTTGTTCTGGCCTATGTCGCCTATGTCTGGAAGCTCATGGATAGTAAAAAGCTGACGACGAAAGAGTTGACCGAGGGCGAAAATGCCCATGAAATGTATTAAGGAGATGCAATCATGATGACTACAATTTTGTTACTGAGCTGGGTCGCCCTGCTGGTTGTTTCCCTGCAGGGCTCGAAAGCAGCTTTAAAGAAGTTTGATTTGTTGTAAGCTGTTTTTTTGCTAGTGTTTTCCCAGCCCCTGCCGGTTTCCGGCAGGGGCTTTTTTCGTGAAAGGCACATTCGTCCGGCATGACAAAGGAGCAAAGAAGGCGCTGAGCCGGCAAGATAACATGGCCTGGTCTGTCATGAGACAGGGTTAAATTTTTCTAGACACTTGCGTCCTGATATGTTCTATATGCCCCTTTGGAGCTACCGTCAGTGGGAAGGCAGTCTCATTTTCCGTCAACAGCCTTTTGCTTCTAGCTGTTATCTGCCTATTTTCCCGCTTTTTTTAATAGTGGCCGGTCTGCTGTCTGGCCCATGTACCATGAGGAAATAACAATGAGTAAGCGTACTTTTCAACCATCCAACCTGAAGCGGGCCCGTACCCATGGTTTTCGTCTGAGAATGAGCACCAAGGCTGGTCGCAACATTATTAACGCCCGTCGTGCCAAGGGACGCAAGCGCCTGTCAGCTTCCCACTAAGGATTTTTTTTAAGGGGGCAGTTCTCAAGTTGACCCTGGGACGTTGCTATGGGCTTTAAGCTGCCGAAAACTGCCCTCCTTAGAAAGCCTGAACAGTACAGTGTCGTATACCGACAGGGGAAAAGGTTCCGGGGTGCTCATTTTAGCCTGATTTTTGTCGATAATGATCAGGGCTTCAACCGGCTTGGTATAAGTGTCCATGGTGTAAAAAAGGCGGTGTTGCGCAACCGCATGAAAAGGATTATCCGGGAATTTTTCCGGCTTAACCGAAATTTTTTACCACCCGCCAAGGATATTGTCTTTGCCGTGCGCAAAGAGTGTGTGTTTAAAAATCCCCACGAGGTCTCCACAGCCGTTACAAATGTGGTGAACGCCTCTTTCCAGAGTGACAAGCGGAGAAAGCGGTGAAGAAGATCTTCTTGGGGATAATCAGGTTTTATCAGGTTGTCATTTCTCCCCTTTTCCCACCCACCTGTCGTTTTATTCCCTCCTGTTCTCAGTATGCTGTCCAGGCCATTGAACACCACGGTGTAGTGCGGGGCAGTTTCTTCGCTTTGCGCCGTATTCTGCGTTGCCACCCGTTTTGCAAGGGCGGCTATGACCCTGTGAAGTAGTGGGTTTATATTTTACGCACCCCTCAAGGTGCAAAGGGACCATGTGTCATGGACAATCAAAGAGTATTGCTGGCAATTGTTTTATCTCTCGCCATCCTTCTGGGTTATAATTATTTTTTCATTCCCCGTCCGGTACCGCCCACGGCTTTGCCCGAAGCCGGTACTGAAACGGCGCAGCTCGTCCCTGGTGACAGTGCTGTCAGCCAGCCTACTCAGATTGTTACCTCCACTCCTGTTCCTGTCCCTTCTGTGACAGTTACACCCGGCCGTGAAGGCCGCGATATCTATGTGGAAACCAGCCTCTATCAGGCCGTCATATCAGAAAACGGCGGTGGGGTGAAGAGCTTCAGGCTCAAGAACTATAATGAACAGCTCGATCCGGCCAGCGGTTTCAAGGAGCTCAATAGGCAGGAAAAATTTAACGAGTTACCCCTCTACTTTTCGTGGGGCAATGAACCTGCTTCTGCCCCTGTGCCGATCTTTGAGGCAGACAGCACCGAACTGATTGTCGGCAGTGGCGACAGTGCAACTCTGACCATGCGGACCATGCTGCCTTCCGGGGTGGTTATGAGCCGGGTCATGACCTTTCGTGATGACTCCTACGAGATAGGCCTTGATGTCACGGTCTTTAACAGTTCTCAGCAAGATCATATCCAAGGGGCCGGCTATCTGAGCTTGGTGAGCCAGCCTTTCGGCAAGAACGATAACGAGCGGTTTGTCTTTACCGGTCCAGCCCTCTTTCAAAATAATGCCCTGGAGCAGATTAAGGTCGGTGACCTGGAAGATGGTCCTCTGGAGCGCAGTGGCAATTTGGAATGGATTTCCTACGAAGGTATTTATTTCATGACGGCGGTTATCCCTACAGGGGGGAGCCATGCGGCCCGTTTTAAGTATCTTGGCGACAAAAAGGTTTCTTCTATCCTGAGTGCCGGGGTGGTGGCCATTACCCCCGGAGCCGATAAGACATACAGCTATAAGGTCTTTTTGGGGCCCAAGAAGCTGAAAATCCTCAAGGAAGTTGGTCATAATCTCAACAAGGCAGTAAACTTTGGCTGGTTTGATTTTCTGGCTAAGCCCATGCTCTTTTTGCTTAATTTCCTCTATGGCTACATCCATAATTACGGCGTCGGTATTATTCTCGTTACCGTGATCATCAAGCTTCTCTTCTGGCCCATCTCCTTTAAGGGCATGAAGTCCATGAAGACTATGCAGAAGCTGCAGCCCAAGATGACCCAGATTCGCGAGAAGTACGGTGACGATCGTGACCGTGTCAATCGCGAGATGATGCAGCTTTATAAGACCTATAAGGTCAGCCCCCTTGGCGGCTGTATGCCAATGCTTCTGCAGATTCCGGTATTTTTTGCCCTCTACCGGCTTCTCATGCAGACCATTGAGCTGCGTCATGCCCCATTTTTTGGCTGGATAACCGACCTTTCCGCCCCGGACCGCCTCTATCTCGGCTTTGATATTCCTTATCTCGGTGGTCTGCCGGTGTTGACGCTGTTTATGGGGGCCTCTATGTTCTTGCAGCAGAAGATGACCCCGGCCCAGGGCGACCCTGCCATGGCCCGCATGATGATGTTCCTGCCGGTGATTTTTACCTTTATGTTTATCAACTTTGCCTCCGGCTTGGTGCTTTACTGGTTTGTTAACAACCTACTGTCCATTGCCCAGCAGTACGCAATTAATAAGTCTCCTGATGTCTAAACACGAGGGATGTTGTGGCTGGGGAGTTGATTTGATGAGGTTTGGATCAAGGAGATAAGATGGCAGTAAAGTTGGAGTTTAAAGGCAGTGATATTGATGAGGCGGTGAAGGCGGCCTGTAAAAGATTTGGCGTTGACCGCGATGCCTTGGATATCGATGTGGTTTCCACCGGCTCCACCGGTATTTTTGGTCTCTTGCGCCGCCAGTCAGTGGTTCAGGCATGCCTAAAGGGAGATAAATCTGCCGGTAAAACCAAGGCGACTCAGGCCCCGGCAGAGAAGAAGAAGCCTGCAAGGGCCAAAACCAAGTCCCAGGTTAAGGCCAAGCTTGCCCCTGAGGTCGAGCAGGAAGGGGCCAGCCCTGCTGGGGGGGATACTCCTAAAGAGGAAGCTCGCAAGCCCCGGCGGCCAAAGGTGGAGCCTTCTCCGGTTCCTTCAGAGCATCATGAGGAGCTCAAGGCTGAGCTTGGCAAGATACTGAGTCTCATGGGCATGGAGTCCGAAATTGTTATTGGCGAAGAAAACAGCAAGACCAAGCTGGAGATAGTTGGTGAGCATGTTGCCGCCCTGCAGGATCGTGACGGCCAGGCCCTGGACGGCTTGCAGTACCTGTTGCGCAAGATGACCAGCGACAAGCTGCCCGAGCGTGCCATGTTTGTCGTTGATGCCGGTGATTTTCGGGCAAGCAGGCGGGCAGAACTCGAGGAGCTTGCCCTGCGTTTGGCCAATGAGGTAAAGGAAAAGAGTGTGACCCGCACCATTCCCCCCTTAAATCCCTCGGAGCGTCGCATCGTTCACATGATGCTCCAGGATGACACCACGATCCGCAGTCGCAGTGTCGGTAGCGGCTTGTTTAAAAAGATTTTGATCTACAAGCCGGGGACCCAGCGTCGCCGGTCTGGTCGCAAACGTGGAAATCGTTCCAGTACCCCCCGGAAGTAAGAGTTGAGGCTGTTGTAAATAACCAAGGCGTAGAGGCGAGAGAGACGTTTCTGCGCCTTTTTTTGTGGTTGTCAGGGGATTGTCACGACCATGGCGGCCAATTTTTCCATATTCTGCGTGCCCTTCGCGCCCTTGGTGGTTAAGATAAGGTGAACTCAACCTGCTGGCCATATCCCTTATGATTGACGAATCTCTGGAACCCACTATTGCAGCCATTGCCACCCCTCCCGGTCCGGGTGGTATCGGTGTTATCCGCATCAGCGGTAGCCAGGCACGGCCGCTGCTCACAGCCATCTTTCATCCCAAAAATGACAAAAAGACTTTGCGAAGTCATCAGCTCTCCTATGGGCTGATTAAGGACCCGAAAACCGGGGCCATGCTTGACGAGGTCCTGGCCGTCTATATGCAGGCCCCGAAGACCTATACCCGTGAGGATGTTGTCGAGATCCACTGTCATGGCAGCTATCTGGTTCTGGAGGGTGTCCTGGCCCTTTTGCTGCGTCAAGGCGCCCAGCTTGCCGCCCCGGGGGAATTCACCAAGCGTGCCTTCTTAAACGGCCGTATTGACCTGACCAGGGCCGAGGCGGTCATGGAGCTTCTTGAGGCCAATACCATGGCCCGGGTTGATATGGCCAGAAATCAGTTGAGCGGTGGTCTGCATGCGACCATCATGGCCATCCGCAACGTGCTTATGGTGTGCCGGGGCATAATTGAGGTGGCCATTGATTTTCCTGATGAGGATGTCGAGATTATCGATCCCCAGGCCATGAGCCAACAGATCAGCCATGATGTTGTTGCCCCCCTGGCCGCTTTGATCAATGCCGCCGACAAGGGCCGCATCTATCGGGACGGCATTTCTGTGGTCATTCTTGGCCGTCCTAATGTCGGTAAGTCCAGCCTGCTCAACAGTCTGCTCCGGGAAGAGCGGGCCATTGTCACCGCTGTGCCTGGTACCACCCGCGACACCATAGAGGAGATGCTGACGATCCACGGTGTGCCGGTTCGCATTATTGACACGGCTGGCATCAGAGAGCAGGCCGGGGCCGTGGAAGAGATCGGTATTGAGCGGGCCCGGGCCAAACTCGGAGAAGCCGATTTGGTGCTCTTTTTGATTGACGCCACCGCTGGTTTGAGTCCTGAGGATGAGGTGTTGCGCAGGGCCCTTCCTGCAAAACCTGTGTTGTATGTGGTTAATAAAATTGATATTGTAAATGATTATCAGGCCGTTGATTTTCAGGACAAGCTTGCTGGTCAGCCCATGGTTTCCATCTCTGCCAAAGAGGGGCGTGGCATTGATGCCCTGGAACAGGCCGTCTATGACCTTGTTACTGGCGGCGAGGCCTGGGATCCGGGCCATGGGGTTGTTCCCAATGTCCGCCATCGGGCCGCTTTGGAGCAGGCTCAAGAGGCAGCGGGCCGGGTGCTTGATGGTATTACGATGGGCCTTCCGCCTGATCTGGTCGCCATCGAGTTGCAGGCCAGCCTTGATCATTTAGGAGATATCATTGGTGAAACCACCACTGAAGATGTCCTCGATATGATTTTCCAACAATTTTGTCTCGGGAAGTAGTATGGCAAAGTCTCAAAAGGCCAGTGCAAAAGAGCAACCGGATCAGCGCCTTGTCTTTTTAAAGAAGCTCGATTTTTTCTCTCCCTTTGATAACCATGAGCTTAAACAGCTGCTCTCTCTGAGCCGCTGGCTCAAGGTGCCGCCCAATACCCATATCATCAAAGAAAACACCACCGACCGGGTCCTGTATATCCTGGTCCATGGCAAGGTCTCTGTCTTTAAGACGGTGGATAATGGTGAGGTGGAACTTACCACCCTGACCACCGGCGCCACCTTCGGTGAGATGGCCATGATCGCTGAAACCAAACGCACCGCTGGCGTCCGGACTTTGTCCGATGCCTATATTCTTATGGTGGAGCCCGAGATCCTCAACCATGCCAATGTTTTTCTGCAGCTCAAATTTTATAAACGCTTTTGCGAGATTTTGGTCCAGCGCCTGGTTGACGCCAACAAAAAGATGGCAGGGGAGGACAAAGCCGCGGCCCCCGCGCCCCCGGCAGTTGTCGCGGCCGAACCCAAAAAACATAGTTCTCAGAAGAAAACGGCCGCAACGCCCCAGGCTGACATAAGTCCACCGCCTGGCGGTGCTCCCCTTAAGCTCGTCGTGGACGGCAGTGAACTGCCGCCTATTCCGGAAACCAGGTCGGTTGCCAAGTCACGCATGCAGCGCCGGGTGCAGTCGAACCTGGAACTTGCCATTAACCCGGCTGTAGCCTCTCTGCTGGCCAAATTTCTTGTCGGTGACTGTGAGGACACCAGGCGTTTTTCTGAGTTGATTTGTTTTGACCCTTTTTTGGCGGCCAGGGTTCTCCAGGTTGCCAACTCCTCTTTTTATCGGCGCTCAACCGAGGTGAGCTCGGTAGCCCATGCCCTGGTGACGGTGGGCATTAAAAATATTCAGGAGTTGGTGGCCGAAGAGGCTGACAAGGTGGCTTTTGGGCAGGAATTTTTTGGCGGTTACCAGGATCTGGCGCGCTCTTTCTGGCGCCATTCCGTGGTGGTGGGTCGCATTGCCGAACTGCTTGCTGAGGTGATTCGCATCCATAGTTATGAAGACATCTACCTTGCTGGTTTATTTCATGATATCGGCATGCTTTCTCTCGATGTCCAGGTGCCTGATTTTTATCCTCAGCTCCAGCGTCTCGGCTTTCTCGATGATACCACCCTCTCTGAGGCCGAGCAGCTCTACCTGGGGGCCGACCATGGCCAGGCCGGGTATTATTTGGCCGAGAAAATGGGGCTGCCCAAGGCCTTTCTGGATGCTGCCAAATTTCATCACCATCCGGAGCGGGCCAAGGAGCATCTTCTTGTTGTTGCCTTGGTTGCCCTGGCTGATCTCTTCGCCGTTCAGAGGGGGATCGTTGTCGGTTGTGAGGAAAATATGGCGCCGACTAATATCGCGGCCTCCTTTGCCTGGGTTCTTCTCACCCAGGAACAGAAAACCTTCATGGATGTCGAGATCGCAGGTTTTGTTCAGGAGTTCAATCAGGAGCTGGATCGTTCCTGGGGCAATATTCTCGGCGATATCCCCCTGTGAACCTGATCAAAATCACTTAAATATAAATGATAATTTGTTTGTTCCTGGTGCTCGTTGCCCTCTGAACAGGCCTCTCTACTTTTGGACGAAGAAAAATGGTGACCAAAAAGCTTGTTTTATCGCAGAACGAAATTGCCCGCCGGGTTGCCGAGCTCGGCCATGAAATCAGCACCTTTTATAGTGATCGTCCCCTGGTCTTGGTCGGTGTCTTAAATGGCGCCTTTATTTTCATGGCCGACCTGGCCCGCTCTCTCTCCATTGATGTTGAGATCGATTTTATTCGGGTGGCCAGCTACGGCATGTCATCCACCTCCTCCGGGGCCATTTCCCTGAGCAAGGATGTCGAGCTTGATCTCCAGGGTAAGGAGGTGCTTTTGGTCGAGGATATTATCGATACCGGGCGTACCCTGGCTTGGCTTAAAGAATTTTTCCATGATAAAGGTGCGACATCGGTACGGATATGTACCCTTATCGACAAAAAGGAGCGCCGGAAAACTGAGGTTGAGATTGATTTTCTCGGTTTTGCCATTGATGAGGGCTTTCTCGTTGGATATGGCTTGGACTGTGCCGAACAGTATAGAAATCTTGGTGCCGTCTACCACCTGGAAAATCCCCCGGTGTAGGTTTGAGACTCTTTGGCGCGGTGTCGTTTACCGTTATCAGGAATCATAAGTGCGACGCGATAAACTGACTTCATTACAGGGGAGAAGAGAGCAGGCCATGGCGACAAAGATCGTGGTGGCAATGGTGATGTTCGTTTGTCTGGCTGCTGCCCATTCCCTTGCCAGGGCCTCAGGGCCTGACTATCCTGACGGCCATATCGGCACCCTGGAACTTGTCCAGATTTTTGACCTTGCTCACCTCGTGGACTGCCGGAGCCGGCTGGAGTATGATGTCCTCCATATGAAGAATGCCGTCCATGTTCCCGTGGCCACTATGGTAAGGGAGGATCTTGACCGTTTACGGCGCAAGGACCCGGCAAAGGCCATCGTTTTTTACTGTAATGGCGACGAATGTTCCCAGAGCCTGGTTGCTTTTGAGAAGGCCACAGAGTGGGGATATGAAAATATCTTTGTCTATCGGCCCGGTGTTTTTGCCTGGGCCCAGGAGTGGCCGGAAAAGATTTTTTTCTTTGGCGAGATTCCCGGCCCTGCTGACCAGAACCGGCTGTTTGCCACGGATCATTACCTGGCGAGCTGCCTACCTGTCAGCGATTTTGTGGTCGCCAGCCGTCAAGCCGGCACGATTGTTGTCGACATCCGAGACCTGGCAGGGCGCCAAAATTTTACTATTAGCCTCCCCAATTTGAAACACTACCCGCTCGATAGCTTGGTGAAGCTGGTTAAGAGCGGGAGCCGCAAGGTCACGGGCAAAAAGATGTTGATCCTTGATAGCTGTGGAATGCAGACCCGCTGGCTGCAGTATGTTCTTGATAACCATGGTATTGATTATGCCTTTTTAAAGGGTGGAGTTGCTGCCTGGATTCAGGCCGGGCTTGACAGGGGCGCCAACCTTCAGCATGGGGAGGTTCGGTGAGAAACCTCCGTATTCAAGATAAGCTCTTTGTCGCTTTTTTTCTCATCGCCCTTCTCGGCGGTCTTATCGCCGTGATCAATTTGGTCAGTGCCAGGCAGTTGGCAAAAGGTGTATCTTCCATCGGTCATAACCTGGACAAGGTGCAGTCCATCATGGTCATTCACGACCAGGTTCAGGGTATTATGGCCAGTGAGATGCGCCTGCTCAGCCGGGACCTTTCCTTGGGGGAAAGGGAGGAGCAGTATAACGATCTGGAAGAGCGCTTTGTCACTCTTGACAAGACGCTGCGGAGCTATGAGGCTCTGGTTGACAAGAAGAAGGAAAAGGAGCTTGTCGCCCATTTTTATGGGCAATGGCAGCAGTGGCAGCGCCAGGGTCAAGACTATCTCGATCTCTGCCGGCGTTTGGACAATACCGATATTCTTGATCCCCTCCAGTTTCAAAATGCCCTGTTCCAGAAGAAAGAAGAGGCCTATCGCTGGGTCATGACCTTAAACGAGGCCATTGCCAACGAGGCCCCCTTTGCCGGGGCGCTGAGTGAAAAAGAGAGTGCGCTCGGTAAATGGCTTTTTGGGCTCTCCTCCGAAAACAGCACCCTGGCCGTTGCCATTGGTAAGGCCCGCAAGCCGTTAGACAACCTCTATCATTCAGCTCGGAAGATTAATAACCTTATTGTTTCTGACCGCTCAGAGATTTCTGCCTTGCTTTCCGCGGTTTTCGTTAGTGAGACCTTGCCTGCCAAGGAGGAACTCTTTACGGCCCTGGAGCTGATGATTGCCGAGGCTGAAAAGGCCTCTGAAATCTATGGCCTCATGGCGGCCAAGGTCGATGAGTTGTCTCGGACTTTTGCCGAGATAAATACAAACTTGAAGCTCTTGACCTCCCAAAACAGTGACCAGGCCGCCATGGTTATTGCCGGTGGTAGCCAGGAGATGAGTTTAAGTAACAGGATTTCCCTGGCAGCATTGCCCGTGGGCTTGGCCGCCATATTTTTGCTTTCCATGCTCTTGGGTAAATTCATTACCCGGCCGTTGATTCATCTCCACCAGGTCATTGAAAATTTTATGGAGACGGGGGACTTCTCCGCCAAGGTCGAGGTCGTCGGCAACGATGAGGTCGCCCAGGTTGGCCGCTCATTCAATGGTATGGTGGACCAGATCCATTTTTATTATCGTGAGCTGGCTGAAAAGAATGAGGCCCTTGCCGAGGCCCAGGATGAGCTGAGCAGGGCCAATGAAGAACTTGCCATGGCCAATGGCGATCTTGAGTCCCGCAGCCATTCTTTGGAGGAAAGTGTCGAGAAGCGTACCCGGGAGTTGGCTCTACAGCGGCAAAAGATGGCTGAGCTTAATGCCCGGTTGTGGGAGAGTAATGATAGGATCACTCTGAAAAATGAGGAACATCAAGCCACCCTGGCCGAATTGCAAAAGGCCAAAGATATTGCTGAGGCTGCCGATCGAACGAAGTCAGCTTTTTTGGCCAACATGAGCCATGAGATCAGAACGCCCATGAACGCTATTATTGGCCTGACCAGTCTTGCCCTCAAACAGGCAGTTTCCC